>NZ_JAUBOX010000146.1:0-9404 GCF_036700445.1 Microcoleus sp. T3_B1 | reverse complement strand
CCGCCCGTCCAAAAAGGACGGGCGGGACGCCCATCCCACTTTCAAGAGTGGAAGTTATTTAATTCTCATTCCTTAACTGCTTTTTTTAAGAGGCTGTCGGGATTTCGCGGATCGACTCCTGTAAACTCTCACACTAGAATTAAGCAGCAAGAAAAGTTAGAATAACGGCAAAACTGAATATTGCCCAGAACAGCCAAACTATCTTTACCGAAGATTAGTCGAGAAAACCAGCCGAATATCAGCCAATATCTTGATTTTGCCTCAATAAAGATGTCCAAGGTCTACAGCACGGCGGAACTCATTAAAATCCTCGAAGAAGAGCGCCAAGCCTGCTTGCATGGGCGGCGCCTCAACTTGACTGAAACTCCTGCTACAGGCAACCCCGTGATTGACCGCTTTCTCAAATCTGAGGGAGTTCAGAAGTTCACTGCTTATCAAAATTTTAAGGCGGCTGTGCACGAATACCAGCGGGAACATCAAGTTTCTGGGATTGTCTGGCGGGAAATGGCGGTTAAAGGCAATACTCTACGCTATCCGGCAGTGGATGACGAATTAATAGCTCTACCGGTTGATTTGATAACGCTGAAGGCAGCTAAGATTTCTATGTTGGAATTCTGGCAGCAGGTAACTGCGGGGATGGATTTGTATTTAAGCATTAACAGCGGGAAGGATTTTCGATCGATCGAGCCGATTGATGTAGAAGCTATAGCCCAGCGCACAGAATGGGCCAATCTCTCCAAGTGGGAAAAGTTGGATTTTCTGGAAATTTTGTTGCAGTTGGGCTGGGGGAAGCCGGAGGAAGCTTATTATAAGCGGGGATGGCCAACCTCCGGCAGTGAGTACATTCACGCCGTCAAACCCGGACAGCGGCCGATTTGTTAATTAGTCAGTAGTCAGTAGTCAGTAGTCAGTAGTCAGTAGTCAGTAGTCAGTAGTCAGAAGTCAGAAGTCAGAAGTCAGTAGTCAGTAGTCAGTAGTCAGTAGTCAGTAGTCAGAAGTCAGAAGTCAGAAGTCAGTAGTCAGTAGTCAGTAGTCAGTAGTCAGAAGTCAGAAGTCAGAAGTCAGAAGTCAGAAGTCAGTAGTCAGAAGTCAGTAGTCAGAAGTCAGTAGTCAGAAGTCAGTAGTCAGAAGTCAGTAGTCAGAAGTCAGAAGTCAGAAGTCAGTAGTCAGAAGTCAGAAGTCAGTAGTCAGAAGTCAGAAGTCAGAAGTCAGTAGTCAGAAGTCAGTAGTTACTGATTATTGGGAGATATTCAAAACAAATAACAAATAACAATTGGCAATTGCCAACTGCCAACTGCCAACTGCCAACGGTCAACGGTCAACTGTCAACTGACATCTGACAAAGCATCAAGCCAAACCACTGATTTGGATCTGTCCAAACCTGCACTGGCATTAAACCACGCTGCGACAGTTCTTTTTTTACAGTATTGAGATTAAACTTGCGCGATATTTCGCTGCGGATAGTTTCTCCCGCTGCAAATTCAATTGTTAAATTGAGAGAACGCAACTGCACTGTTTGCGCTTTTTTACTTTTCAAGTGCATTTCAATTTGACATTCCTCTTGATTGTAAAAAGCCCAATGCTCGAACTGTGCTAAATCAAAATTTCCCTCATATTTTCGATTTAAATGTCGCAGCATATTCAAGTTAAATGCTGCCGTTACTCCTTGACTGTCATCGTAGGCAGGCTCTAAAATATCCTTAGATTTGTCCAAGTCAATTCCCAGCAAAAAATACTCTCCCGGCTGCAGTGCACCGACAATTTGCGAGAAGAATAAATCGCATTCTTGAGCGTTGAGATTGCCGAGGGTACTGCCGAGAAAGCAAATCATTCGGGTTGGCAACGGCGACGGTGCAATTTTAGCTAAGGCTAATTCGTATGTGCTGACAAGTCCGTGAATCTGGAGCGACGGATAATCTGCCAACAGTTGACAAGCGCTGCTTTCTAGGATAGTAGGACTGATATCGATCGGCAAATAGTGCAGGGGATATTCCAGTTGACTGTAAGCATCAAGGAGAATCCGAGTTTTGGTGGAACTGCCGCTGCCGAGTTCGACGATTTGGCAAGGGCCCGTTAAATTGGCGATCGCCCCCGCGCACCCCTGCAAAATTGCCGTCTCAGTGCGTGTCAAGTAGTATTCCGGCAACTGGCAAATCAACTCAAACAGGTTTGAGCCGCGATCGTCGTAGAAATACTTTGGAGGCAGGGATTTGGGGGTTTGAGTCAACCCGCTAACTGCATCGCTGCCAGCATTGATTTCTGCGGGTGTCAGTGCCGCAGCGCTCACCAGCCGCTCTAAATGCAGCCGGTTTTCCTTCGTTGAGGCTGAGTTTGTCGTGTCGGACAGTCTTGGGGATTTCATAAAGTAATTTTTAGATGCACATATATATGGGTATAGCACGCAGTCGCGTTGCCAAATATCGCGCTCAAGTGAGGTTTTTCATGTCGCTCTCGGTTCTGTATTATCTCACCAGATGGATCTCGCACCCACAATTAAAACTTAAATAAAACTTAAAAATTTTCAACTAAAATTATAAAAAACTTCACAAAAGTTTTTTTATTTAATATTTTTACCCGATCAAAGCTTTAGCATTTCGCAAACAAATTTGTCCCTAATTCCCCATCAATCCTTTTATATGGTATCCGTAAAAGAACCGTTATAAGTTAGTAGGGAGGACTTTAGTCCGAGCGAGTGTATTGAGGACTTTAGTCTTCACTAAGAACCAAGGAGCGCACGGAGCCGTGCACTCGATAATTATAATGAAATAGCGAACTACTTAGCGCAGCGAAAACCAGCAATAATTTGCCGCACGCCCGGATAGTACCAATTCCGAAAGGTCGATCGCAGTGCCTGCGGAAAAGTTGCCCAACTCCCGCCTTTCAAAACCCGGTGTTCTCCATCAAAATAAACTTGAGAATATCCCCTGTAAGGATAACTTTCAAATCCCGGATAGGCGTCAAAGCTTGAAGCAGTCCACTCCCAAACATTGCCCAACATATCATAGCAGCCGATCGCACTTGCTCCTTTAGGGAAGGCATCAACTGGCGAGGTATTGGCAATATTATTGCCGTGATTGCACAGGCTGCCGTTTGGCGGTTCTTCTCCCCAAGGATAGATGCGATATGTTTGATTTGTGGCATCCCAACTTGCCGCTTTTTCCCATTCGGCTTCCGATGGCAAACGCTTGCCGATAAAGTTGCAGTAAGCTTCGGCTTCGTACCAACTCACTCCGCAAACTGGATGGTTGTTGAAAGCTGGATTTTCTGACCAGTAAAGCGGTTGAGAGACGGCTTCGCCTTGCAGCCATTTCCACCCGTCCGCTGACCACCAATCAGGGTTTTGATAGCCGCCGGATTCCATGAAATCTTGGTATTGACGGCAAGTGACGGGATAGCGATCGATCGAGTATGCTTCTAAATAACACAGGTGGCGCGATCGCTCATTATCCAAAGCCTCAGCAGCATCGCTTCCCATGTAAAATTCCCCGCCCGGAATTTCAATCGCCGAATCGGTAATTGGGTATCGGGAATTGGGCATTGGGAATTGGGCATTGGGAATTGGGCATTGGGCATTGGGCATTGGGAATTTCTGCTGCTTTATTCCTCGCTGTTGTAGAGAATTAATCCGTGTATCCGTGTCCAAATCCGTGTCGTGCGTTCCTTCCTTTTTCCTGTGCATTTGCAACACGAAAGCAACAGTTTCGCAGTGCTGACTTTCGTGCTGAATAATAAACCGCCAGAGACGTTCTTGCTCGTCGATCGGCGCTACTTCCAAATAATCTAACAGCTTTTTTCTCACCGCGTCCAGATATAATTCAACTTCAGGTAACCTCGGCAGAAAAACCCGTTGTTTTTTCGGCAAAATATCAGCAGCAAACAGTTGGTGATACTGAGGAAACACAGGTTCCAAGCCAGCACATCGTTGCAACAGCCACAAATCCTCAGTATAAGCAATGTGGCCTAAGTGCCAGCCAACTGGACTGAAATCAGGATGAGCTTGACGGCAAAAAGTATCATAATCGATGTCTGCAAATAGCTTGAAAGTGCCGCTGCGACACTGCTGCAAATCGCGATAAATTGCCTCTCTACAAGATTGGATAGATTTCGATATCACGCTCTACTCCGGTACTGATAATGCTCTGGACTGGACACTCGTGCCAATTGCCAGCAAATAAAGGTTCAGAAGCAATGATGACAGAATTTGGGAAATTTAAATCGTCTCGCAGCCAATAGAGGGAAGGAGGGGTTTTTTGGGAAGCAAAGCGAGAGGCAACGAGCTGGTGTCCGTCGCTGATAATTATATTAGCTGAAAATTCTACTTGGTGAAAGTTTGCTAGCTCTGCCAAAGTTTTCAGGGAGTTTTGCAAAGCAGCTTGTATGGTCAGATTTCCGGCGGTCAATTCATTGACAAACAAGGCGAAGATATGCTCTGAGTCTGTAGTACCGTTAATTGATTGATACAGGGTATCGCTGAGCCGATCGCGAATTGGTCTGTAAAGAGTTTGCCGAAAATTCTTCACGAAGCCGTTGTGTACGAACAGCAGGCGATCGTTCTGAAACGGCTGACAGTTGCTCAAATCTACAGGTTGTCCTGAAGTTGCACTGCGAACATATCCGATCGCGCATCCAGATTCAACGTATCGACTGATACTCGGAAGGTTAATGTCGCTCCAAATTGGCTGTACATTTTTATAGGTAAACGGGTCAGTATCTAGGTGCGGGTGATACCAACCAATACCAAAACCGTCAGCATTGAGTAGGCCAGAAGTCATTTCGCGGGGATCGTAACTCTGCACAATTAGGGAATGTTCCGGCTTGTACAGAATAGCATCAAGTAAAATCGGCTCCCCGAGGTAGCCAAGCAAACGGCACATAAAATTTTTGCAGCAATTTGATTAGCATTGTAAGTCATTAGCCGAAAAATTGCCCGTTAGCGAAGCCCTCGAAGAGGATCGCCCATCTTCAGCGCTGGAAGGTTTTTTGTAGGCCGCTGCCAGCATCGCAGTACAAACGATACAGTTAAGGTAGAACCCCTGCAGCACAAGGAGACTCTTGAATGTTCCTCGACGAACTCATCCCAATGGCGAAAGAATTGATCGAACAGCCAATCGCCTTCGCGGGCGGATTTTTATCTGGCCTGCTTCGACTCAACCTTCACGAAGATCCCGTTAAAAGCTGGATCGACGAGCAAGCTGGTTCAACTTCCTACACTACTCCCCCAGCCGAACCCACCAACGGTAAAAGCACGGGGCCTCAGTCAATCTCGATCGACTAAGGAAAAGCAGTAACATCCTCCCAACGCCAAACTGATTACAGTTATGGCGTGGGCTTCCAAACTTCACTGTTTGGCTTTTCGCGTTTTTCCCTTACGGGATTTCCAGATTTGGCTAGATTGAATTGCTCACTTCCCGCTAGAAAGTCTGCACAGACACAACCGATTCCCGTATAGCCTTTCTCAGATTGATGAAGTACAATAACAGCAGTGTGTAGAGCAGTTCCAAATATCTTGCTGAGAAAGTTGACGGAATGCAAACTCGATCGCCTTTCCTAATTATTGATAATTTGTTTTGTGGATAAAACGGAAAATATTTGTAAGTTTTGACCATAATTTTTCAGTCTTATGATAAATCAGGCGAAGGGGGCGACAACTATATTACTTTCGCCCTTTTTCTTGATTCCTTTATTTACTGATTTGCCTCTTTTTATGACCATTTTTCATCATTACCAAAGCATTTTTTCATTGTTTCGGTAGGTTGCCGGAGCATAAAAAGTATCAAATCTAATTGTATCATTTTCCTTCTTAAATTAACTTATAGCAATCCTAAATCAGTTGTAAAAATATGTAGGGGTAGTGCTACCCCTACTCCCCGTGCCTACCCCACCCAAGGCGGGGCAACCGGGCGTGGGTTTTGCCCCTACAAGAATTACACAAATCATTTAGGATTGCTATATATTAGAACTTTATGAACCATATAGCAATCCTAAATAAATCGTAATTTTTTTACCCCTCCCCAACCCTCCCCGAAGCCGCGGGGAGTCCGTAAGAAATTCACAAATGATGCGAGGATTGCTATACCTTGTTAGTCGCTTTGTTTCCGAAGATGCTTGGTGATTCGTCGCCCACCTATCACTGATCAGATTAAAATCAAGTATTGTTCACGGGTGGGATTCCTCGCCGCCCCAAAACTCATATCCTGACTCGCCCTGCGGATGAATGAGGATATGAGTTGTGATTAAGCTAACTATTGCAGCCATTACCAAGGGTTGGTCAATCGATTTTAGATTTTAGATTTTAGATTTTAGATTTGAAGCATTAACCCCACGGATAAATTTGGGGGCTTATTTATCGGATACAGGTTTTTTATTTATCCACGCATAAATCCGGGGGCTTGTATCCTGGATGCTTTCGGTCAGTGCGGCAAACCCTTTTAGTCAGAGTCGATCGCCCAGTTGTATGGTAGATAGCACTTGACAGTTAAATTAACAGGTTATTATGTATAGCACAACAAGTTCAGTTCGATCGACATGACTATCTACATTGGAAATCTGTCTTACCGCGCCACCGAAGAAGACCTGAAAGCAGTATTTGCAGAACACGGCACAGTCAAGCGAGTTGTCTTGCCTACCGACAGGGAAACCGGTCGGATGCGCGGTTTTGCATTTGTTGAGATGATGGAGGATGCCCAAGAAGACGCTGCAATTGCCGAATTAGACGGTGCAGAGTGGATGGGGCGTCCCTTGCGAGTGAACAAAGCTAAACCGAAAGAAGAGGGAAATCGAGGCGCAGGTATCAAGAGAAACGACGGATATTAGTCTGCGATGCGGCGGTTGACATCCTCTCGAAACCCACCTGATGCACCAGTGCGCCAGTAGCGCCGAATTGCAAGCAGCAGTTGATTTGGGGGATGCAATGTCAAATCCGCTGCACAAAAACATCGATTATTTAGAGGAGCCTGCGGTATGGTTTTATTACAAGAATTTGATGCCAAAGAATGGGTGAAAACGCGCAGTTCCCTAGACGGTGAAGCAACATTTCTCACCTGGAACGGTTATATTTACTCTTTTGTTCCCAACGAACCGAAAAAGCGCTTGTTCAAAATACTTGGCATGAGTGCAAGCAGGTGTATTGCTGACGGCGAGGGCGGCTGGAAATTCACCTCGCGAGAACTAACTTACTATCTAGACCCCAACAGCGGAAAAATTCTCCACAAATGGGAGAACCCTTGGACAGGAGAAACCCTAACGGTTGCTCACGTTGCTAACAACCCCGTCCAAGGGAATTTTAAAGGAATTTTCCCGGCTAAAGTAGAGCCTGAAATTACGACTTTTGTCTTTGACTTATTTCCCAACTATCCTAATCCTTTAGCTGAGGATGCCAGATTTGTTGATTACAGTCCAAATCCCATCTATCAAGCAGCAGAATTATTTAAGCTGACAGTGCCCACAGCAGAATTATTAAATCCCGAACTTGTCTCAGTTTCTCAAGTAATTCTGAGTTGGGATAGAATCGGGCCGTGGCTGGCATGGATGAAAATGGGAAATCGACCCGGTAACATGATTTACAGTGCCACGGGTTCCAAAGTCAAGAGTTGGACAGAATTACCTCAATTGCTGCAAGATGAAATCAAAACTCGCATTCCTTTGTATAAAGATGCGCCGAAATCGCAATTAGATGTGGAAGATATGACTTCTTGGATTTATTTTCAACAGAACTTTGATGCTTATCTCGCGGGAGAAAGATTCCCTCTGCCAGCACCGGAAGCATAAGCTCATAATAGATGAATGCCCTCAATCAGTTCGCGATCGCATGGCGGCCCATGCGAAACCGGGTTTTTTACTGAATCTGCAGGCCCAAACGCGTCTTTTCGTCCATCTTTCCCCGGTTTCGAGCAGTCGGAGTGCGATCGCGAACTGTCAATGTAGGGTGCGCGCACCAGGACATTACCGCATCATATCAAATCCGGTAGCATCGGAATTAATATTACTTACAGCCAGGACACGGCACTGCCGTGCCCCTACAATTAATCTGGCGTAGGGAAGCGGCACGTGCAGTCTCCTCTATATCATAAGGAGTGTAACCGGAACTGATATCAGTCAAATTAATTTGTAGTGAAGAATGCAAGTCTTGTGATTTTTATTAAGACTTGCATTCTTCACTACAAACCTGATTCTATCAATGTCCAAAAATATCCGTCAGGTGCAATGAAGGAAAAACTTTGTTCCCCAAATTCATTAGCGACTATTTCTGTGATTTTTTGTGCATTGCTGGCTTTGACTCGCTCCAAATATTCTGCAATACTAGACACTCGATATGTGTACAGCGACATTCCCAAACATCCGGGATTGGCGCGCTCAAATCGATCGCTTAGTGCGATCGAACTCGGAAACCTCAGAATATACAGTCTACCCGATCGCGCGGCCTTAAAATCTGTTTTCGACGATCGGGGGTCATCAAAAGCTGTCACCACAAATCCTTCCCCAGACTGAAGCTCAAAAATCTCCCTTCCGGCGAGGGAAGACTCAAAGGTAGTTTCTACATCGTCGCGCGCCCGAATCAACCCCAGAACTTCTTCATAAAATAGCAGCGTTTCTTTGCTGTCATCTTGAATTACCATTCCCATGTGGGTAATTTGACTGGTTTTAAAAAAAGCATTGGGATTGATTTTCCCGTAATTAGGCAAAGCATAATTGAATCTTTGAAAAAAAACTTGCCGACTCAAAGGCTGCAAAAGCATCATCTCACGCACTCCGACAGCCGCCTCGACAAAAGGACGCGGTTTTCGCTCTTTGTTGTAAATAATCTCCCAGTGCGGGGATGTATATTTGACCGACAAATTGGCAGATTCAGCATCTTCGGCATGGTTGAGGATATTCAACAAATCAGCAGTTAAAGTAGTTGCCCAACGGTTGCCTTTCACCTTCATTGACGACATTTGCAAACCATCGTTTGTAGGTTTTTCCCAAATCATCAAGCGAATTAATCCGTGATCCGCATCTTGGTGATCGAGTCGAATCGATCGCACTTTTGAACTAACTCCATATAATTCGCCAGCTTCGGATGCCGAGAATTCTCCTATTTTACCGATCCGATATCCAAATTGCTCCCAATATTGCAGTTGTGGAATCGCATCGGCTACGCCAATACACACTTCGTAAATGCCTGCGATGGAAAGGGGCTGCACTTGATTCATACTTTTTGAAACATAATTTACGCACTTTTACATCGGAGTGTTCGCTGTGAGATATCTAAGCGAGATATATAGCGGTTCTCAAGCGTGGTAAGGTATGCCCACGGAGGCCACGGAGGCCACGGAGGCCATGAGTACCGGGAGCATCTCACCTTTGCAGCCCTCCGCTAGAAATTGGAGTTTTGAGGCAGGAGGCAGAAGGAAAGAGGAAGAAGG
>NZ_JAUBOX010000145.1:0-9828 GCF_036700445.1 Microcoleus sp. T3_B1 | reverse complement strand
AATTAATAATTAAATGGGGTCGCAAAATCAAAAATAAGGGTAATGATTGTATCACAGTTTAAATGTGCAACAGCTTAATATTGAAATAACCAACGGCTCAGTGCTCAACACCAGTGGACTCGGTGGGGGCAAAGTTGATATTCGAGGTGGAAATGTCAACCTCAATAATGGGCAGATTTATGCACTGACTTTGGGAAATATCGATGGTAGGGGTATCGACATTAACGCTCAAAATTTTCGGGCCGAAGGTGGAGCGCAAATCTCCACGCTGGCATTAGAAAATGGTGTAGCGGGCGCTGTCAATATCCGCGCTACCGACTCAGTAGAACTGAGTGGAATTGGAGTTGAGAGCTTTCAAAACTTTATTAGTAAGTTTACAATATCTGGCTCGATAAATCCTTTTGACCCGCAAATTATTTTGGTAACTAGCACCAACGGCACAGGAAACGCCGGAAACATCACGATCGATACAGGACGACTGCTGATAGACAATGGAAGCGTATTGGGTAGCGCCACGTTAGGTGCTGGCAACGCCGGAAATATGACCTTCCGTGCCAGGGTTTTTGATATGGCCGGTTCTGGGATCAACAGTGGCACAATTGCGGGGAGTACGGGTAAGGGAGGAAGTTTCACCTTTGAGGGAGAACGTTTAAGAGTGCGCGATGGCGCTGGTATCGTCAGCATTACTCGCAGTGAAGAAGCAGCGGGGAATATCAATATTCAAGCTTCCGAATCAGTAGAAATTTTGCGAACTCCCGACGGCAATCCTACCCCAACCTTTATCGGCGCAACCGCCATCAGCACTAAGGGGAGAGCCGGGGACATTAATATCGACACGAAGCGGTTGATTATCTCTGAAGGAGGCGGAATTAGTTTATCTAGCGGATCTGTTGTTGGCAACCAACCGTTGAATACAACTGCGGGGCAAGGAGGTAATTTAACAATTAGAAGCTCTGAGTCAGTAACAGTCGAGGGTATTTCTGGAGTGTTGGCAAATGGGAGTCGGACTGCTAGTTTCATCTCCGCTGATGCCTACTCTGCCAGTCCCGGAGGGAGCATGAACATTTCTACACCTGTAATGACTCTACGGGATGGGGGAATTATTTCTACGGCATCTTTAGGTGCAGGAGATGCGGGCAGCATTACGATTAATGGGGGTCGTGTAGAAGTTATAGGTAATGCGGGTTCAGGTGAATTTAACAGTCAAATTCAGATTTCCGTTGGGATTGCATCTGGTGTAATCAATCCCAATGCTACGGCGAATGCAGGTTCGTTGAATCTGAATGTGGGGCAATTGATTCTTCGTAATGGGGGAACACTCAATCTGCGAGCCTTGGGTTCAGGAGGGGCGGGTAACATTAACGTGAAAGCAGATTCAATTTCCCTTAACAACCTAAGCAGCATTGACGGTAGAACTGAATCCGGTGCCGGAGCAAATATTAACCTTGAAGCACGGGATGTCCAGTTACGCCGAGCCAGCAGAATTACAACTGATGCAGGTAGTTCTGGCGGCGGTAATATCAACATTAAAAGCGATATTCTGGTGGCTTTACCCAACGAAAATAGCGATATTACTGCTAATGCGCGATCGGCTCAAGGTGGTCGCGTTAATATTAATGTCCCTAATGTTTTCGGGTTTACCTCAGTGACTCGCGAACAGGTTCGAGGTAATTTGGGATTAACAGATGCTCAATTTGCAGCGTTGCAAGTAAGTCCGACTTCTCTAGTTCCTACCAGCGATATTGCGGCTATTTCCCAAAGTAGCGGCCCGGCTTTGCAAGGTAGTGTTACATTTAGTTCTTCTGGGGTGAATCCCGCTCAAGGTTTAGTGGAACTGCCGCAAAATGTGGTCGATCCGGCTGCTTTAATTGCGGCAAATCCCTGCACGCAAGAGACAGGGAGCGCATTTACTGCTACTGGGAAAGGAGGAGTACCACCCAGTCCTAATGATGCCCTCAGCACCGCTCCAGCGCCCTTTCCTTGGGTAGAAGAGGCAGGAAGTTCGGCAACGAATGTAGAGGATTTAACCGATGTAACCGATCGAGCGAAGAAGGAAGAAGGGGAAATCCCCGATCGGGAAGTTGTTCCGGCGCAAGGTTGGGTGGTGAATGCTCAAGGAGAAGTTATGCTTGTTGGATATAATCCGGGTCATGCTGCTGACTCTCGCCATCCTCAACCGAGTTCGGGTTGTGTGCCGCGTTGAAATTAGGTTTTTTTTACCGCAGATGTAGGCGGATTAACGCGGATTAATGCAGATAAAGAATAAGATGTATTTGGGTTAATTAGTAGGTGTGTCTGCGGTTGTAATTTTATTTTCTAACTATGAAGTTTACCCGATCGCTCCGGCAAGTAATTCTGTTATTTGTGATTTCCTGTCTGCTAGCAGTTGCGATTCCTCCTGGAATTGCTCAGGTTAATCCACCACAAACGGTGCAGCTTGTTCGACAAGCTCGAACTCTGTACCAAGAGGAACGTTTTTCGGAAGCTGTACCTTTGTTGCAGCAAGCGGCGGCGGCCTTTGAGGCAAAAGGCGAAAATCTCGATCGCGCCACAGCTTTGAGTAATTTAGCTGCAACCTACGGGCAGTTGGGGCTTTGGGAAGAAGCAGAAAAAGCTGTAAATTCGAGTTTGTCGGCAGTGCGAACACAAGCCAAAACTCCCGAACAGCAGCGGATTTTGGCTGAAACTCTCAACATTCAAGGACAGTTGCAACTTGAACGCGGACAGACTCAAGAGGCGATCGATATTTGGACGCAAGCTGCTAAAATTTTCGAGCAAATTGATAGAAAAAACCAACTTTTTCAAGCTCAAATTAATCAAAGTCGGGCTTGGGAAATTCTGGGACTTTACCCCAGAGCTTGCAAAATGCTATTAGCTTCTTTCAAGTTGGAAAACCCAACTTGCGAAGTTTCGACAGCGGGTTTGGAAACTTTGAAAAATGGGTCTGTTTCTATCGAACAAGTCCGGGCAACTCATGCTTTAGGGCGGGTACTGCGGGTTTTGGGACAACTGGAACGATCGCAGGATGTGCTTTCGGCGGGACTCGAAGCAGCCCAAAAATTAGGTAGCCGATCAGAGGAGGCGGCAATTTATCTCAATCTGGGAAATACGGTACGGGCTAAAAGCAATAAACCGGGTTTGACACCAGAACAGCGGGGTGATTGGGAACGCTTGGCCCTAGAGTATTATGGTCGATCGATCCAGGCGATGCCGGATCGATCGCCCCTACAAATTCAGGCAAAGTTAAACCAATTGAGTTTGTTACTCGATCGCAAAGATTGGTCGGAAGCAGAGGCTTTGTGGCGTTCTCTCGAACCTCAAACCGCTCAATTTGGGTCGAACCGCGCCGGACTTTACGCTCAAATTAATCTAGCTCAAAGCTTGATGAAATTAGCTCAGTCGCCTGCGAAAACTTTGAGTTTAAGCGATATTGACACCATGCTCGATCGCTCTGTCGAACGAGCAAACAGTTTGGGCGATAAACGCATACAAGCTTATATTCTGGCAGCCAAAGGCAAACTATCAGAAATCCAACAGCAGTATCAGAAAGCGGAAAATCTCACAACTGAGGCTTTGAGTTTAGCACCGGCGTTTCAATCTCCCGATATTGCTTATCAATTGTTTTGGCAACTGGGACGGATTCGGAAAGCTCAGGGAAATACAGAAGGGGCGATCGCTCAATATACTCAAGCTGTGAATGTACTGTCTTCTTTGCGGGGCGATTTGGTAACAGTCAATCCCGAAGTGCAATTTTCGTTTCGGGAAAGTGCCGAACCGGTTTATCGGGAATTAGTCGGGCTGCTTTTGCAAGAGGAATCTCCCAGTCAAACTAAATTGAAACTAGCGCGCCAAACGGTGGAATCTTTGCAGTTGGCAGAATTGGACAACTTTTTCCGGGATGCTTGTGCTGATGCTAAACCAAAGTCGATCGAGGAAATTGATCCGACTGCGGCGGTGATTTATCCGATTATTTTGAGCGATCGTTTGGAGGTAATTTTGTCAATTCCCGGCAAACCTCTGCGCCGCTACGCTACGAAGAAGTCTCAAGCTGAGTTGGAAACTGCCTTCAGACAAGCCAAAAATACCATCAGGCCTGCTGCTTTCCCCCGCAACAGGAGGCTACCCGTTGAACAGGTTTATGACTGGTTAATCCGCCCCGCAGAGGCGGATTTGACCGCCGCCGGGATTAAAACCCTGGTATTTGTGCTCGACGGTTACTTGCGGAATCTGCCGATGGCGGTGCTGCACGACGGTGAAAAGTTTTTGGTAGAAAAATACAGTATTGCTTTGGCGCCGGGATTGCAATTGCTGGCACCGAAACCGCTGAACAAAGTCAAGTTAAAAGTGATCACCGCTGGCCTCTCGGAAGCGCGTCAAGGCTTCTCGGCTTTGCCGGGGGTGAAGGAGGAAGTTCAGCAAATTGCAGCCGAGATGCCGGCGAGTTCGCTGCTGAATGAAGATTTTGTCAGCGGGCGGTTGCACGATCGAATTAAAGCTTTGTCTTACCCGATCGTCCATTTGGCAACTCACGGTCAGTTTAGCTCGAATGCAGCGGATACTTTTATTGTGACTTGGGATCAGAAAGTGAATGTTAAGGAGTTCGATCGACTACTGCGAGCCCGCACTGGGGAGAAACAACAGCCGATCGAACTTTTGGTTTTGAGTGCTTGCGAAACTGCTTCGGGCGATAACCGCGCGGCTTTGGGTTTGGCCGGGGCTGCAATTCGATCGGGTGCCCGCAGCACCGCCGCCACCCTTTGGCAAGTCAACGACGAATCTACAGCTATCTTTATGGCTGAGTTTTACAAGCAACTGGCTTCTTCTAAAACCAGCAAAGCTGAAGCCCTCCGCAACGCTCAATTAACGCTGTTGCAAAACCCACAGTATCAGAATCCGTATTTCTGGGCACCTTTCGTGCTTGTGGGCAATTGGCAGTAACCCTCTTGAGTCACTTTCGGTAGAGATGATTATCCTACTCCTATTCTAATTAAAGTAGGGTGCGTCGCCGCCAGAATTCTGATTATTTACGACTATCAATGAGCGACGCACCATACCGCTATACTCTCGCCCGAAGTGACAAAACAGAGGTAATTATCGGAAATTGGGAATCGGCCCGCGCAGGGCATGGGCCCGCGCAGGGCATGGGCCCGCGCAGGGCAACTGACAACTGTCAACTGACAACAGACAACAGACAATTGACAACTGACTCAAATGCAGTTGGTTTTTTGTTAAAGTTTGTAAACTGTTAAGAGTGCTTTCTGCATCTAATATTTTTTCGAGGAGTCCCATGAAGCAACTTTTGATTGCTGAGCGCTTTTGCCTAATTGCCCACGTCTTCTCAATGGCTTTTGGATTGGCAGGGTTGCTGCTGATTTTACCCCGTCCCGAATTGGTGATGAGTTTGCCACCAGCAGGGCAAACGCTATTCCAGTGGGGGATGGCTGGGGGTGGAGTAGTTTATATCATCTTTGGTGCAGCAGCAGTTGCTCTCTATTCCCTGCGGACATTGGGTTGGGGTGCAACTCTGGCTTTTTTAGTGCCTTCTGTGTTTTTGTCCTTGAGTAGCGAGTTGTTGGGAACGAGTACGGGTTTTCCCTTCGGGCACTACCATTATTTGAGCGGTTTGGGCTACAAAATTGCAGGGCTGGTTCCGTTTACAATTCCCCTCTCGTGGTTTTATCTGGGACTGGTTTCATACATAATTGCTCGCGCTGGAGTAGCTGGCGGTAAAGGTGAACTCAATTGGGTGCGCCAAATAGGGGCGATCGCCCTGGGTGCTTTGCTGCTAACAGCTTGGGATTTTGTACTAGATCCGGCGATGAGTCAAACTGCTGTGCCTTTTTGGGAGTTTGAGGAACTTGGGGCTTTCTTTGGGATGCCTTACCGCAATTTGGCTGGCTGGATGGGTACAGGGGCGCTATTTATGTCTGTAGCAGCTTTCTTGTGGAGAAAAACACCGATTAAATTAGAGCGATCGGAATTGGGTTTGCCCTTAATTGTTTATTTGGTAAACTTTGCTTTCGGAGCAATTATCACTGTAGTTTCCTTGGATTCTCGGTTCTGGTTCCCAACATCGCTAGCGGTGCTTCTGGGTGTAGTTCCGGCGATCGCGTTAAGCTGGATCGCTAAACCCGCAACAGGTGACGTAACAGAAACAATGCCGTCTTTGGAGACATCTGTTCTCACGGCCCAAATTCCACCTGAGCCCGTGGGGGTTTTGCGTAAGTGAGTTGCTAGTGAGCAACCCCGGCTGATTTAGCAAAAATTTACACTAAATTTTGAGCTAGTTTAAAAACCCGGTTTCTTGTAGAAACCGGGTTTTTCAATGGCGATTTTTTCATTCCCAATTCCTGTAATATGTTTGAGGTCAAAATTTTATTAAATTTTTAAATTGACACCAACCGTAATTCCCAATTCTTCAATTGAAAATCTAAAATCTAAAATCTAAAATCTAAAATCCCATGATCGCCCCTCACCTGTTCTCCCAACCGCTGACAAGTATCATCGCTGTCGCACTCTTGCTGCTGCAATTGCCCGCTGCAGCCCTTCTGATGTCGCGTTTGATTAAAGGCCCATCGCGCATCCCGCCCCTGGAACCGGATTCGCCGACGCTGGATTTGTTGGGTAGTTGTACTGCGGTGGTACCGACTTTGAACGAAGCCGATCGCATTTCGCCTTGTTTGGAAGGATTAACCAGCCAAAGTTACGAACTCCGAGAAGTAATTGTGGTTGACAGCTATTCGGTAGACGGAACCGGAGATTTAGTCAAAGCAGCAGCACAAAAAGACCCCCGGTTTCGCTTGATTAACGACGATCCGCTGCCGGCGGGTTGGGTAGGGCGTCCCTGGGCGCTGAATGCGGGTTTTTTGGCAAGTTCCGAGAAGTGCGAGTGGATTTTGGGGATAGATGCGGATACTGTGCCGCATCCGGGTTTGATTGCGAGTTTGCTGAAGACGGCGGCGGCTGGAAATTACGATTTGATTTCGCTGTCGCCGCAGTTTATCCTCAAGTATCCGGGGGAGTTGTGGCTGCAACCTGCTTTGTTAATGACTTTGGTTTATCGGTTCGGGCCCACGGGGACTGGCGGGGATGTGCCGGAACGGGTGATGGCGAACGGTCAGTGTTTCTTGTGTAAGCGCGAGGTTTTGGTGGCTTTGGGGGGCTATGAGGTCGCGAGGGGTTCGTTTTGCGATGATGTGACTCTGGCTCGCTATGCGGCTGCTAAGGGCTTTAAGGTGGGCTTTTTGGATGGGGCTAAGGTGTTGAAGGTGCGGATGTATGAGGGGGCGATCGAGACTTGGAATGAATGGGGTCGATCGCTCGATTTGAAAGATGCTGCTTCTGGCGCTCAAATTTGGGGCGATTTGTGGCTGTTGCTGGCGGTTCAAGGTTTGCCGGTGCCGATTGTGTTGTGCTATTTGCTGTTTGGTTCGCTGCCGCCGGTTGGTGTATTTCCGCACTTTTGGCTGTTGGGATTGAATGTATTTTTGGTTGCAGTGCGATCGGCTTTGTGTTTCGCGATCGCACCTTCCTACGATACAAGTCAGGCATCGGGTAAATGGCTGTTTTGGCTGTCACCTTTAGCCGATCCGCTGGCGTTTTTGCGTATTCTAATTTCTGCGTTGAATCAGCCTACTCAGTGGCGCGGCCGAAAGTATGAATAATCGTTAAATTTTTGCTAGACCTTTTAAAATTGGTAGAAGTGCGATCGTCCTTTTGAATCGAATGGGCGATCGTACTTTTCTTGATTTCCTAAATCAACCGGAAATTAGCGGATGTAATCGCATTGGCACTCACTCCAATCATCACACCTAACTCCTCTCCTGTCAAGACATTTTTGATGAGAGTTCCCTGAGTATTTTGAGTGATTGCTAACTGACCAAAACTCAAACCTCCGCTTAATCCAATCAAGTCTTGACCGATGGTAAAATCAGCGATGATATCAAATCCTTGACCAGTTGTTAAGGCAAAGATATCGTTGCCGCTACCGCCAATCAAACTATCATTCCCCACGCCTCCATCAAGCAAATCGGATCCTTTGCCACCAGTGAGAGTATCGTTATCTAGGCCTCCGTAAAGAGTATCATTTCCTTCGCACCCTCCGAGAATATCTGCTCCTGCATCACCGTTGATTAAGTCATTGCCTTCACCGCCGCAGAGGGTATCCGAACCTAACTGTCCAAACTGATTGTCATCACCTTGACTACCAAGGATGATGTCGTCACCTTTGCCTCCATATAAAACGTCATTATCCTTGCCACCATTGATGAAGTCATCATCTTTGTTGCCATAAATGATGTCAATACCTTCGCGACCATGTAACAAGTCATTGCCTTTGCCTCCGAAGATTAAATCCTTGCCCAATTCGCCAAGAACGATGTCGTTTCCTCCATCTCCATAGAGGATGTCGTCACCTTTGCCTCCGATGATGAAGTCATTGCCTTGGTTGCCATTAAAGATGTCGTTGCTGGCACCACCATATAAGTTGTCATTCCCAGATTTGGCATCGAATATATTGCCGTTGTTAGTGCCGAGAAATTCATCGTTTTGGGCAGTGCCTATTTGAATTCCCGATACACCAAGTATGGTGTTCTCAACTGAGTTAGGTTGATTTAAATTGGGATAGGCAATGTCATCGCAGATGCAGTCGTCATTGGGGATGTTGTTGGTTGTTGGTGTTGGCGTTACCGATGGTGTATCGGTTCCCGTTGGTGTTGGTGTTACCGATGGTGTATCGGTTCCCGTTGGTGTATCGGTTCCCGTTGGTGTATCGGTTCCCGATGGTGTATCGGTTCCCGTTGGTGTATCGGTTCCCGTTGGAGTGGGTGTTCCCGATGGTGTATCGGTTCCCGTTGGAGTGGGTGTTCCCGATGGTGTCGGTGTTACCGATGGTGTAGGTGTTCCCGTTGGTGTCGGTGTTGCTGTGGAATTACTAAAGAGAATGATGTCGCTTGGTGAGAGAGAATTGGCTTTGATAGAGATAGTTTGACCATTCCCTAAGTTTAAGACTAAACCCGAAGGGGTAGATTGTAATGCTGCGAGCACTTGTTCCGGTGAGGTGAAACCGAAGGCAACATCAAGTTGTAATTTATCTTCTCCAGGGGTGAAGTCTAAAATTAGGTTTTGTCCGCCGAAAGTACCAGGAAGGGAATTAAAGATAAAGGTGTCATTGCCAACTCCCCCGGTGAAGGTGTTGTTGCCAACTCCGCCATTGAGGGTGTCATTGCCAGCGCCACCATCAAGGATGTCATCACCATCGCTACCGCTAATATTGTCTGGGTTGCTTGTACCGGTGAAGTTGTCGTTAAAGGGACTGCCAATGATAGTGACAGGTTGAGTGATGTTGCTGAAGTTTTGAGTAAGGCTGTTGGGGGACGACGAATAATCGAAGAAGTTGGTTGGAGTGGGCGTTCCGGTTGGTGTGGGTGTTCCCGTTGGTGTGGGTGTTCCCGTTGGTGTCGGTGTTCCCGATGGTGTATCTGTTCCCGTTGGTGTGGGTGTTCCCGATGGTGTCGGTGTTCCCGTGGGTGTTCCCGCTGTGCCCGTTGGTGTCGGTGTTCCCGTTGGTGTATCTGTTCCCGTTGGCGTGGGTGTTCCTGATGGTGTTCCCGTTGGTGTCGGTGTTCCCGTTGGTGTATCTGTACCCGTTGGTGTCGGTGTTCCCGTTGGTGTATCTGTACCCGTTGGTGTCGGTGTTCCCGTTGGTGTATCTGTACCCGTTGGTGTCGGTGTTCCCGTTGGTGTATCTGTACCCGTTGGTGTCGGTGTTCCCGTTGGTGTATCTGTACCCGTTGGTGTCGGTGTTCCCGTTGGTGTATCTGTACCCGT
>NZ_JAUBOX010000013.1:0-123939 GCF_036700445.1 Microcoleus sp. T3_B1 | reverse complement strand
ACTGGCGACAAAGTTGGTTGTGCTTTCACTGAAGGTGGCGGTGACGGGAAACGCTGCGGTGACGGTGGCGGCGGCGGCCGAAGTCAGGCTGACGGTGGGCGGTGTGATGTCAGCTAAAACACCTGTGGCTCCGAAAACTCCCAGATAATTATCAACGCTGGTACCGCTTGTTTTACTGAGGGTAATGCTCTGCAGCGTTTTGGCTGGGTTAGGATTAAACATGAACCCGAATAGGGCCGGATCATTGGCATTCTGATAACCGTTTCCTGCTGTATCACTGCTTCGATCCATTCCGTCGATTAGATAGTAACTCGACGATGTTTCGGTAATTTCGTCATACCAGTCGGGAACTACTGTGGCTGTGCCTGTCCCAGTAGTGCCATCGCTATAGTTAAATGTCACCTGCATCCCAGCGCTGCCATTTGTACTGGTGGCGAACAGGTGGATTTGTGAATACTGGTTGGGCGTAACAGCAAAGTTAAAGGATGTGCCGTTAGTTGTAAGAACTTTGGCGTTGTTGCCGTTATTGGTGTTGTTGTAGCCTAGCTGAACGTCGGGACGGAAGGCATTTGCTGCGAAAAAGCCGTTGTCGGGTAAACCATTGCCACTAGCACCGCCTTTCAAGGTTGCAAAGGACTGAGTGATTAAGGTATCTATGCTAGCCCCTCCCGCTGCGTTACCCAATTCGCCTTGTAGGGTGTCTGTGACTCCTCCCGTGTAGTTGATAATGACATCGCGATCGAATACTGATGTGAGATTAAATTGAACGGGTGAGGCTAAAACATCGGCATAGGTTGCCATTGCTTCGCTGGACAAGGCAAGGGAGGCTTCGATCGCCCCTGTTGTTTTTTCCAATTCCCAGTCGCCCCCTAGTGCTGCATTACCGGTCTTGTTGGTGGATGCTGCCACATCTGCCCCTGTGATTTCACTCAGGCGCTTTACGAAGTTTTCTCCAACTTCTCCGGCTGCTACATCGCAGCCATAAAGTAGGATATCGCCATTTGCTGTCAGGGCATTTCCCCACTGTTTTAGCCGATCGCTGAAAGTTTCTAGGTTATTGTCATTGAGTACGTCAGCACCGAGTTTTAAACTGCCTTCGCTGCCGTGAGAAACTATATGAACTGCTTCAATATCTTTTTGATCTGCCAAGGCGTTAGTAATTTGGTCGATCACGCTGGAATTTTCATTTAAAATCACAATTTGAGCGAGATCGATGCCTTGGATCAGGCTTTGATAATCTTGTACAGAGGAGTCTACGAAAATAATTTGCTTGTTCATAGTTGATAAGTTCATAATTGCTGAAATCCTTTATATGTATCGTTTACATCCAAGTCTGGCCGGGGTTGAAACCCCCGCCTCAAAGCTTAAGTGCTCTTGCATAGGACTGAATAATTTATTAGTCTTATTGCTCAAATCGATTGATCGGTACAATTGTTAGCCCGTTCGCCTTTTTCACGGGAAATAAACGTGGAAAACTG
The DNA here is from genome assembly GCF_036700445.1 of Microcoleus sp. T3_B1. Lineage (NCBI taxonomy): Bacteria > Bacillati > Cyanobacteriota > Cyanophyceae > Oscillatoriales > Microcoleaceae > Microcoleus > Microcoleus sp. T3_B1. Next base: position 122,461 of record NZ_JAUBOX010000013.1, on the reverse strand, counting down.
ATTGTCTTCGCTCACGGCTGACAACATTCGATCGGCTTGGGCCCCCAATAGGGGAAGTCATAGCGCTGTAAAACCGGGGATTTTGTCGTCGTAGTAGTGCAGCCAGTAAAGTAGAGCCTGAGCGGGGTAGTCCTGATATGAAGTGAGGTTTCACTGGCCTCGTGGGGGAATGGGCTCCCAAAACATTAGATGCAACTTAAATGTATCATACCACAGACATATCTTTTATAACATATTTTTATTTAACCTTTCGCAACACAACATCCAGATTTACGATATCTTTACAATCTAGACATCGTGGGTTCACTTTCCCTATCTCTATCATTGCTTCGGGCCCCTGCCTTTGTAAAGTCGGAAAAGTCGGATCTTAAAGTCGGAAAAGTCGGATCTTTGCCATGAGGACATAATAAGGTTTACGCTATCTTTACAATCTAGATATCGCCCTTGTTAATTACTTAGGTATTTTAACTGCATATCTAAGGGAATCTACGCGGATATACGCAGATGAAGAGATGTTATTTGATGAGTTCTTCGAGGGATGGAAAAAGCAATTTTTCTGCGCTCACTTTTTCGCAATCACAAGGCTGTTGACTTGCGGATATTGCTGATACTTTTCCTAGCAGCAATTGGAGGCTTTCGATTAGCAATGGTAGAGTTAATAAAATAATTGATGCAGAGACTAGCAAGCTAATTAAACCGTCAGCCCAATTCCAGTGCAGCCACGCGACGGCGATCGCAGCTAAAATTACTCCAACCGACGAAAAAATGTCTGCAACTGCGTGCAGAAAGGCGCTTTTGAGGTTCAAGTCGCCGTGACAGCAGGAATGCAAGCAACAAGCATTAATCGAGTTGATGCTTAAACCGACTATGGCGGTAATTAACATCGGCAGCCCTTCTACTTCGGGGGTTGGGGACTGCAAACGGCCGATCGACTCGGCGGCAATCCAAAGGGCGATCGCCACTAAACTGATACTATTAATTAAAGCAGCAATGATTTCTCCACGGGCGGGCAGGATGCCCACCCCACAATCAAATTCACTGTTTGTGGAACAGGCATCTTGCCTGTTCTTAAGAATACTGCCCGATCTCAATACTAGCTTTTTACGGGCGGGCAGGATGCCCACCCCACCGGCCAATTCACTGTTTGTGGAACAGGCATCTTGCCTGTTCTTAAGAATAGTACCCGAACTCAATTCGATCGTACAATCTACGGATTTACTTTTGCGTTTGACTGAGGAGTACCAAGTCGCTGTCAAAGTTATTGCTAAAGCTGCTACATCTGAAAAAACGTGACCCGCATCTGCTAATAGGGACAAACTATGAGAATTAAGTGCGGCGATTAACTCTGCTACAAAAAAGCTGCTAAGCAGTACCAATGCTGTTTGTAAAAGTCGCACTTTGCCAATTCTGGGATTTGTATTCTCGCATTGTGCGATATCCTTGGCGTTTTCTGAGTCAAAATTGTCCCTAACTAGAAATGTCATGCAGCAGTCCTTAAGGTTAAACTCGATTTTAAATTAAACATTAAATTAACTATCAATGACCGATTATATACCAAATCCCCACCAAGATCCGGAAAATCCGATCACAAATTCCCCAAATTGTCAAATAAACGATCGCCCAATTAGCGACTATCACGCAAATACTTTGACAGGCGAATCTTTAGTTGATTTGCGCCGCTACGATCAATCAAAGTTCGATCGAGGAAAGCCTGGTTGGCTAATTTTGGTTTGGTGGTTCGTGCAGGCGATCGCATTTCCTCTCACTCCACACCCTTTTAACGGCATCAGAAGCGGCTTGCTGCGGTTATTTGGAGCGAAAATAGGTCGGGGTGCGATCGTTCGCCCCACGGCTCGTTTTACCTATCCTTGGAAAATTGCAATCGGAGACTACAGTTGGATCGGAGATGATGTTGTATTGTACAGTCTCGATCGAATTGCGATCGGCAAACACTGCGTCATTTCTCAAAAAAGCTACCTCTGCACCGGCACTCATGACCCTCAAGACCCTGCCTTTGGCTTAATCACAGCATCTATTATCATTAATAACGGCGTTTGGATTGCCGCCGACTGCTTCATTGGCCCTGGTGTAGAAATCGGTGCAAATGCGTTAATTGGAGCTCGCAGCAGCGTCTTTAAAAATATGCCTGCAGGCTTTATTTGCACAGGAACACCTTGTCGTCCCCGCTGTCAGCGAGAAATTAACAAAAGTTCGTAATAGACATTGCACCGGGAAACTAAGGAATGAGAATTAAATAACTTCCACAAGTTTGTGGGATGGGCGTCCCGCCCGTCCTTTTTGGACGGGCGGGACGCCCATCCCACAATAACAATTAAAATTGTAAGTTATTTAATTCGCGATCCTAAGCAGCTTTACAAGCTTGCTGCCGAATAGGAATTTCAATGACGAATTCTATTCCCTTTCCTAATCCAGGCTGGCAGTATAATCTGCCCCCATGCTTTTCAACGATAATTTGGTAACTGATAGATAACCCCAACCCAGTTCCTTTACCGATAGGTTTGGTGGTAAAAAAAGGGTCAAATAGTTTCGGTTTTAAAGTTTCGCAAACTCCCCTACCGTTGTCACTAATATAAATAGCCACCCAATTCTCGTCAATTACTTTTGTAGCAATTTGAATGCGGTTCGGGTGTTGTTTGATTTCTGCAAAAGAACGCTGCTGATTAGATTCATCTAAAGCATCAATGGCATTGGAAATAATATTCATGAACACTTGATTTAATTGTCCGGCATGGCATTCTACTGGTGGAAGCTGACCGTACTTTTTTATTAGTTCAATCTCAGGATGCTCTGGTTTTGCTTTTAAACGATGATGCAGGATGGTGAGTGTACTATCAATTCCTTCATGAATATTTACAGCTTTCACCTCTGCCTCATCTAGGCGAGAAAAGATTCGCATAGACTTGACAATCTCCTGGATGCGCTGCGTTCCTAAGTTGATTGAGTTAAGAACTTTGATAAAATCTTCCTCCACAAATTCCAGTTCTATTTCATCCATTACGGCTTGAATCCGAGGGGTGGGATTTACATAATCTTCTTGATAGAGATGTATAATTTTTAGTAAGTTATGAGCGTACTCTTGGGCATAACCAAGATTGCCGGATATGAAGTTTATAGGGTTGTTTATTTCATGAGCAATGCCAGCAGCCATTTGCCCTAAGCCGGACATTTTTTCGCTTTGGATTAACTTAAGCTGCATTTGTTGTAAATCTTCATAGGCTTGGCTGACTTCTAAAACTTTTTGCTCCAATAAGATATTTTTTTCTTCTAATGTGTCAGCTAGAACATGAAGCTTTAAATGCAGCTTGACGCGAGCTAATACTTCCTCCTGTTGGAAGGGTTTGGTAATATAATCTACAGCCCCAAGCTTAAACCCCTCAACTTTATTAGCCGTATCCGAGAGAGCAGTCATAAATATAATAGGAATCTGTTTAGTTTCTGGATTAGCCTGTAATCGACGACAGGTTTCAAATCCATCAATTTCTGGCATCATGACATCTAGCAAGATTAGATCGGGGAGAGCATATTTGACTCGCTCTAGTGCCATTTTGCCAGATTTTGCAACCCGAACTTCAAATCCTTCTTGGCTTAAGGCATCAGATAAGACACCCAAGTTAGCTGAATTGTCATCAACTATAAGAATCGTACCATTTGCTTGAATTTCTGAATTCATAACCTTACTTGTAGGACTCAATAAACGTTAAAAGCTCTTCGTCTTGAAAGTCCTTTGCCATTTGATGCAATCTTTTAGCAAAGGGAATGTATTTGGGATCTAGTTCTTCAAGTAATACCGCCTGCTTAACTATTTCTAGGAAATTTCCTTTCATAGCGAGCTCGTATAGCATTTCCATTTCTGTAGCAGGCGGGGCAATTAGCTCATCGGTGTCTGAGGATCTCGCCAGTGGCTCTTCATTAGCTTCATAAACCCATTCCAAATCAAGATACTGTTGTAAGTTTTGCAGGAGTTCAGTTGCTTGAATAGGTTTTGGAATAAAGGCGTTGCCTCCTGCCTCTAAACTTCTGTATTGATCGGTTTCAAATACGCTAGCAGAAGAGACAATAATCACGGTGTCTTTGAAATTTTCCGATTCTCGAACCCGCTTAATCACCTCGAAGCCATCGAGTTCGGGCATTAATAGGTCGGTAACAATTAAATCTGGCTGCACCTCTAGAATTTTTTCCCAGCCTTCAAGCCCATCGTTCGCTTCAAACACCTCAAAGCCGATCGGACTGAGCAAATTGTTAATTACCGAACGGTTAGCCCATTTGTCATCAATAACCACAATCTTAGGTTGGCGGTCTTTGATGCCGATAATCTGCCCGTGATGGTCGATTTGAGACGTTTTCACCCATTCATCGGCTTGAGGCAGACTAACATCAAACCAGAAAATACTGCCAACATTCATCTCACTTTGAACCTGAATGGTACTGCCCATTAGTTCTACAATCCTTTGGCTAATTGCCAATCCCAGCCCGGTGCCCTCCGTCTGCCGTCTGCGATCGCCTACCTGCTCGAAGGGCTGAAAGATAGCTTGGAGTTGCTCTTGGGCAATGCCGATACCTGTATCGCGTACTTCAAAGCGAATTTTTCCTTCTGTTGCAAAACTGACTATAAAAGTAACACTGCCCTCATCCGTAAATTTAATAGCGTTGCTTAAAAGATTAATTAACACTTGTCGCAAGCGTTTTTCATCCGCATGAATGCCGATCGGCAGTTCGGGGCTTGAAGGAAAATGAAAGTGAATTCCCTTAATTTCAGCTCGGATGCGACACATCTCTGCTACACCTTGCAGGAACGCCGGGAAATGAAAATCGGTGGGCATTAGTTCCACTTTCTGTGCTTCAATCTTCGACAAATCGAGAATATCATTGATTAACGTCAGTAAATGGGAACCGCACTGATAAATGACATCAATGCGCGATCGCTCTTCTTCATTCAACACTTTGGAACGCTGAAGAATCTGCGCGTATCCCATGATGCCATTAAGCGGAGTCCGCAATTCGTGGCTCATGTTGGCAAGAAATTCACTTTTTGCGCGACTTGCGGCTTCTGCAGCTTCCCTGGCTTTTGCCTGTACGATTTCTGTTTGTTTGCGATCCTGGATATCGATGCAAGTGCCAACCCACTCCCGGATGCTGCCATCTTCATCGAGAAGTGGCACCCCTCTAGCTTGGAAATAACGATAGTTTCCATCCGTTCCGCGCATTCGATATTCCATCTCAAACAGGCTTCTCGTTTGCACTGCTTCCATCCACACCTGAACAGTTCGTTCCCGATCGTCCGGGTGGATTGTATCTAACCAGCCAAAACCAACCACCTCAGCTTCCGTTTGTCCGGTGTAAGCTCTCATACTCGGTGAATCCTGGCATCTTCCTTCAGGATCGGTTGTCCAGACAATTTGGGAGATGGCAAGGGTTAGCGAACGATAGCGTTCTTCGCTTTGTTTTATAGCATCTTCCGCTTGTTTGCGATCGTGGATATCGGTACAAGTGCCAATCCACTCCTGGAGGCTGCCATCTTCATCCAGAATTGGTACCCCTCTAAGTTGAAAATAACGATAGTTTCCATCCGCTCCCCGGATTCGATATTGTACGTCATACAGGGTTTTCGTTTGCACTGCTTCCATCCACACCTGAGTCGTTCGTTCGCGATCGTCCGGGTGAATTGCATCTAACCAGCCAAAACCATCAGCCATCTGGGCTTCGGTTTGTCCGGTGTAAGCTCTCCAACCCGGTTGATCCACGCATCTTCCTTCAGCATCCGCTGTCCAGACAAGTTGGGACGTAGCAGCGATTAGCGAACGATAGCGTTCTTCGCTTTGTTTGATAGCATCTTCCGCTTGTTTGCGATCGCTAATGTCATTATTAATTTCCAGTTGGGCACAAGGCTTTCCTTCCGCGTCGCGCTGTAATGTCCAGCGACTTGCCACAATAATATGCCGACCATCGCGGGTGGTGTGCTGCAGTTCTCCTTCCCAACTTCCCTGCTGGAAAAACTCTGCCATTATGGTTTCTAACTGTTTAGGAAAGGCTGTTTTCAAGAAGGTGTGAATGTACTCCCCGACTACTTCCGCTTTTGTCCAACCATAGAGCTTTTCTGCACCTTGGTTCCAGTATATGATGCGGTCATCCATGTCCCTAATAATGATACCATCGCTGGCTAAGTCCAGTAGTTCTAGGGTTTGACGGAGCGTTTGCTCGACTTTTTTGCGATCGCTAATATCTCGTGATATCGCGATAATGCCGAGGATATTGCCCTTAGCATCCCGCCAAGGAGTCTTGGTAGTGAAAAAGGTCCCGGTGGTCTCACCCTGAGAGACCTCTTCCTCGTAAGTCTCAGCGATTCCTGTTGCCATCACTTGGCGATCTTTTGCCATAATTGCACGGACACTCTCACTCTCATGCGGTAGGAATTCCCAATCATCTTTGCCGATGATTTCCTCAATTGGCTTGCCCATGAAGTTGGCCACATTGGAGTTAACGGCAACATAACGCCCTTCCCGATCTTTAACGACAATGAAGTCTGGTGTACTTTCCAAAATAGACTTTAGCAGTGCATTACGATCGCGCAATTCTGCTTCCATTTGTTTGCGATCGTTAATGTTTCGTGCTATGGCAATCAGGCCGAGAATATTTCCCTGAGCGTCCCGCCAAGCGGCTTTTGTGGTTAAAAAAGAAGTATTCTCTTTTCCATTGAAAACCTCTTCTTCGTAGGTTTCAGTAATGGCTGCTTCCATAATCTGGCGGTCTTTTGCCATTATTGCAACGGCGGCCTCCGGGGGAAGGAGTTCCGAATCATCTTTACCGATAATTTCCTCAATGGATCTACCGTAAAAGGATTTTGCCACCTCGGAATTAAGGGCAACATATCGGCCTTCCCGGTCTTTAACCACAATTATGTCTGGCGTACTTTCCAAAATAGAGCTCAGCAAGACGTTGCGATCGCGCAGCGCAGCTTGCTGTTCGCGCAGAGCTTCTTCAGCTTGTTGGCGATCGGTAATATCTGTATTAGCCCCAATCCATTCCCGAATTGAACCATCCGCATTCCGAATTGGGACACCACGACAACTCATGTAGCGATATTCCCCGTCATAGCGGCGCATACGAAATTCAACTTCATAGAACGATCGATTAGCAACAGCAGTTGACCAGGCAGTGGCAATAGACGAGCGATCGTCTGGATGGATAGCGTTGAGCCCACCCCCTACCTTGTAATCATCAAATGTCTGTCCTGTAAATGCACATAAAGTAGGTTGCTCGCCGGCCAATTCGCCCTCAGCATTAGCGATCCAAATAATTTGAGCGGTAGCTTCGATCAAAGAACGAAATCGTTCTTCACTTTGTTTCAGGACATCTTCTGCGTTTTTGCGATCGCGAATATCCCGCACAATAGTGGAAATAAACTCGACTTCGCCCGCTTCCGTTTTGTGAACGATCAAAACCTGGGAGACTGGAATTTCTTGCCCATCCCGTGACAAAAATAGGATTTCACCAGCCCACCTACCCTCTCGCAAGGCGGTGGGAATTATTTCGTTGTGGAACTTTGCTTTTGCTGAGGGAGCTAATACAGAATCTATAGTAAACGGAGAGCGTGCTTCCTCTGGTGACATCCCCAGCATTTCCTGTCCGGCTTTGTTGAGATAGACGCTATGCCCAGTCGCATCCGCAACTCCTACTAAGTCGGAAGTTGCTTCCAAAATTGCCGTCAGTCGTGCCTGCTTTTGTTCGGCCCGCTTGCGATCGGTAATTTCAATTACAATCCCACCAAGACCAAAAACGATGCCATTTTCATCCAACAAAGGGTAGTAAGATGCTTGCCAGTAGCGCAGGATGCCCGGTTCTTTCGGCGTTTCACCCACTAATTCATAGTCGAGAACCGGCTTGCCTGTATCCAGAATGCCTTGCAGCATCGGTTCCACAGTCGGAGCCAATTCTGGCAGCACTTCACGCACTGACCTACCAATATGGTCTGCCACACAAACGCCATTAGTCTGGGCCAGAACTTCGTTTATTTGGACATACCGGAGTTGGCGGTCAAAAATCACCATTCCGGCATTCGCACCTGCAAAAAAAGCGTCGAAGTGAGCCTGCCGCAATGCCTGTGCTGTTGCGCTTTCTTGCTGTGGCGGTTGGGTTTTCTCTGGTGGTAATTTGGTCATGTTCGATCGTGCATTTCAGCTTTTATTCTAGAACTTCTGTCCAATTGTGCGATCGCAAGGTTTTCGTTGCCTCCAATTTGGGTAATGAAGAAAACGTTCAGTAGCGCGACTATTAGGCTTTCAATCTGCGATATATGTATCCCTTGCGACACTATTTCCCTTAATTCTTCGGATGTATCGCCAAGTATTTCTATTTCTCATTCTCATCAATTCTATTGCTAATCAATCCTATTGGTAGAACATTGGTGACAACTTAAGCTAGGGAAGCATTGGTCAATCAGCAATTATGCTCAGCATTTACTCAGATTTTGGCTGTAGAACTTAGATTTGGGCGATCGAGCAATCATGGCGATCGGCATATTTATCCCCACCCACCCCCAAATCGCCAATTTTCCACTCCTAAATAAGCAGTATTTTCAGTAAAATTACGGATTGACAAATGTGATTAAGTTATAATTTGTCCCCCATGTCTGTAGAATGCCAAGTCTTCTTGGAACGTTATCAATTTTAGCTATATCCGTTAAATTTTCACTTAGGAATGAGAATTAAATAACTTCCACTCTTGAAAGTGGGATGGGCGTCCCGCCCGTCCAAAAAGGACGGGCGGGACGCCCATCCTACAATAACAATTAAAATTGTAAGTTATTTAATTCGCGATCCTTAGAAATAAACAAGACGGACACCACTGGCAGAGTAATAGCAATATCTCTCCTAGGAGTTAAAGTCATTGTAATACTTGGAGATTTGACTTGTCCACTTAAATAGTTATTGAATAATCCCTGCTTGAGTTTATAAGGGGAATTCCAAAACAAATTAGTGGAGAGTATCATAAAATCGCCTTGAGTTAATGTTGAATAAATTTACTATAGCAATCCTTGCAGGAGTCGTATTTTTTTACCCCACCCCAACCCTCCCCCCGGGTTCGGGGAGGGAGTAAGAAGTTCACAAATGATGCGATGATTGCTATAGAGCAATCACTTTAATAATAGATGAGTCGGATCTCGTCTCGCGCAAAAATGGCACAATAACCGCAGGTCTGGGAAGACAACGTATCCGAAAAATTGGAAATAGGGAGAACTGCGTAGTATGAGGAACCACATATCTATGTAAAAACTTCAGTTTTTTTACCAAAATAGGCTAACATTTGTGATAAAGACTTCAGTATTTTATTTTTAACTTGGGTACTGAGGACTTTATTCTTTACTACCCACTTAAAAAATGACAACATCAAAAACCTTAGAACCGGAATTCAAATTTAATACAATCCCAGAAGAAGTATTGACACAGATATCGCAAATATTTACAGCTACCCTATTTAAAATCGGTGAAAATCCTGTATCCATGCAGTCACTGGTGGAACTGATTGTATTGTTTATGGCTATCCTTGTCATAGCACGCTCTTTTACGAACTTTCTTAAGGAACGGTTGCTAGTCCGACTGGGAATTGACGAGGGAAACAGGGAAGCCATCGCAGTAATTATTGGGTATTTAATAGTAGCTTTGGGGGTGATAGTCGCCATCCAAAGCATCGGTTTCAACCTCGCTTCTTTTGCAGTAGTCGCGGGGGGATTGGGAGTCGGAATTGGCTTCGGAATCCAAGATTTAACAACTAATTTTGTCAGTGGCTTAACGCTGCTTTTAGACAGACCTGTGAAAGTCGGAGACTTTGTGGAATTAGAAGGATTAATGGGAATCGTCAAAAAAATATCGATTCGATCGACCATCCTACAAACTACTGAGGACTCTAGCGTCATAGTTCCCAACAGCAAAATGATTAGCAACAAAATTGTTAACTGGAGTTACGAAAACTCCCTACTCTGTCTGCGAGTTCCCGTAGAAGTAGCCGAGAATAGTAACCCGCTGTTAGTGACAGAAACTCTGTTAAATATTGCTTACGCAGAAGCTGGAGTCTTGTACGAACCGAACCCGAAAGTATTGTTTGTCGAGTTTGGTGATGATAGTTTTAAATTTGAACTTTTAGTGTGGACGGACAGGCCGACTGAAAGAGAATTAATTAAAAGTTCTTTGAATTTTGCAATTGAATACAATTTCCGCCAGCAAAAAATCGAATTTCCGTTCAATGACAGAGAAATTTATTTGCAAAACCCCGAAGTTCTGTTGTCAATGTTAAACAAAAAAGAAACTGCAATTGACCTCCCGAACAGTTACACGGAAAATGAGCAAAAACCGCCAATTTTTGCAGAGAAACTCAAAAAGCCATCGTCGCTTAGCGGTTTGCTAAGAGAGGTGGAATACTTTGAAAATCTGACCGATCTGGAATTGCGGCAATTGATTGAAGTTGGATACCGCAAACGGCTGCGATCGCAAGAATATTTGTTTCACGAAAACGACCCCGGAGATGCTTTTTACATGATTCTTTCAGGTTCAGTAGAAGTTTTTGTAGAAGCTATTAACAAACATCTGAATAACCTCGGTTCTGGTCAGTTTTTCGGGGAACTTTCTTTGATGTTGGGCATCCCCAGAACAGCTTCGGTGAGAGCTTTAGAAGAAACTATTTTGTTTGCCATCAATAAAGAAGGTTTCCAGAAAGTTTTAACTGAAAGACCGGATTTATCTGAACAGATTATTAAAGAAATAGTCAAACACAAAGAAGAACTCAGCGAGAGACAGCAATTATTGCGAGAAATGGAATTAGTAGAGGCAGCAGAAGAGGAGGAAAATCCTGTAGAATGGGTGAGAAAACGGCTAAAAAATCTATTTAGTGTTTGAAATAATTCCTATGACGCGATTTATTCACGATCTCTTTGCAAAAGAATACCTGGAGGAATTGCTGTCGCCACTCGGAACGGTTAATATCGGCCGCGATGTGACTTCAGAAGTCCGAGAAATCGATGTTTACTTCACTTTCTTCAATCTAAAATCTAAAATCTAAAATCTAAAATCGATTGATGCCCACAGCATCGAAAGCATTGGTAGATAGCTTTAATGCGATACCAGACACAGAGAATTGGATGCAGGGAATCTATTTTTTGGGGGAATCTTTGCGGACTGCAATTGTGGCGATTCACCAGTTGCCAGAAACTCCAGAAACTCTGTGGTTGAGGATTTTGGGCAAAGGGGGAGTGCAGCAAAGGGCTATTTCCCAATTAAGCGCTTTAGCAACAGACGATCCGTTGCGGATTATCGCGCTAGAATTGCTGTATCGGTTACAGTCAAATTTAGTAACCGATGCGCCACAAGAATTAGAGCCAGAAGAGCGGGAGTTAATTATGGCCATTGCACCACTTTTTCAACAACAAATACAAGCAGCACAGCAACAAGCTAGAGAAGAAGGACTAGAACAGGGACTAGAACAAGGACTAGAACGAGGTAGACAAGAACAACAGCGCTTAATCTTAGAAAACTTTCTGCGAGTTCGATTTGGAGAATTAAGCCCAAAAATGACGGCTTTTCTATCTCCAATATCCAAGTTGGCGGCGGCGGAATTTACAGTGCTGTTGCTGGCAATATCGATGTTAACAGTCGATGAAGCAGGGCGGGAATCAGCAGTGAAATTGTTGGCTGAAAGTGTCTTGCAAATACGATCGCCTGAATTGAGCGATATTCTGCCTACAGCCGTTACTAATTTATTGGCATTGCCTGTGGCAGAATTGACATTGTTTGTAGAACAACTGCCACAGTTATCGGCGGAGGAATTGAGGGAGAGGTTAGGGAAAACACCTGAATAGAACCTGCGATCGCAGCCATAAAGGGATCTCGCTCTTTATGGCATTTAAATGATTCTCGAATAAAATTCCTAGATTTTGTCGATCGCACTTAGGAATTGGACTGCGGGGATAAAATCAAATGCAGCAGAGCGTCGATCAATCGATCGCGCTCCATTGGGATAATATCTTTGCCGTGCATCATATGCTGCGTTAACTGGAAATATACCAGCGATCCAATAAAAATCCGCGCCGTTGCCTCCGCATCGGATAATTTTAACTCTGGATGCGATGCCAAATATTCAGTGAGCCGCTCGATCCCCGGTTTACCTAAGTTTCTCACAAAAGTCTGCGCTAGCTGGGGAAAACGCCCCGACTCCGCAATCACTAACCTCACAAAATTGAGATATTCTGGTTCCTGGGTCACCTGATCCAATATAGTTGTGGCAACGAATCGCAGCGCTACGGCGGGTTCTTCATCCAGAACCGTAAAATGGACTTTTTTTCGCGCCAGCCGCTGTACCAAGGCCGCGAATAATCCTTCTTTATCGGCAAAATAGCTGTAAACCGTGGCTTTGGAAACTCCTCCCGTCTTCGCTACCTTGTCCATACTCGTCCCCGCGTAGCCGTGGGTTAAAAATTCTTGCATCGCGCCTTGCAGGATTTGCTCGGTTTTGTCACTTGCTGCTGCGTCTGCTTCCATCGGTTTTGTCCTTGCCATACCTTGCTTCTGTAATTTTTATTTGGGAGCTTGACATTATTATACTGAACGGTTTAGTATGAAAAAGCATCGTAACTAAACCGTTTAGTTTTATTTTCTCACAAAGAGGTATGTCATGGTACACCAACCAACAGCAGACGGCTTATCCTCAAATCCATCCCTAGTTAAACAACTCCTAGTTGTGGCAGCAGTAGCAACCCTGGGGGCAGCGGGAACCACAGGCTACACGATCTGGCGATCGCGCATACCCGATCCCAATGCAGTAGCCGCAGCAGCAGCCGTCACAGCATCCCAATTAACCACAGTTACAGCCTTGGGGCGACTCGAACCCAGAGGAGAAGTAATTAAAGTCTCCGCCTCCGGTGCAGCCGAAGGAAACCGGATCGATCGGCTTTTGGTAAAAGAAGGAGACAGGGTGAAAACAGGCCAGGCGATCGCAATTTTGGACAGTCGCGATCGCCTCTCGGCCGCCCTCGACCAAGCTCAAGAACAAGTGCGCGTCGCCGAGGCAAACCTAGCAAAAGTCAAAGCTGGAGCCAAAAACGGCGAGATTCAAGCCCAGAAAGCCACCATTGCCCGCATAATGGCCGATCGCAGCAACGAAATCACAGCGCAACAGGCGATCGTTGCCCGTCTAGAAATCGATCGCAGCACCGAAATGGCAGCGCAACAAGCCACAATTGCGCGCATCAGGGCCGAACAACAAGGAGAAATTCAAACCCAACAAGCCACAATTGCCCGTCTACAAGCCGAACTCCGCAACGCCATAAGCGAGGATCAGCGCTACTCCCAACTGTATGAACAGGGAGCAATTTCCGCCTCAACTAGCGACAGCAAAAGCCTCGCCGCCGAAACAGCCCAACAGCAAATCAACGAAGGAAAGGCAAAACTGAATCAAATTCGCCAATCCCGCCAACAACAAATTAACGAAGCCCAAGCCAAACTAAATCAAATTCAACAATCCCGCCAACAGCAGATTAACGAAGCCCAAGCCAAACTCAGCCAAATTGAGCAATCTCGACAACAGCAAATCGACGAAGCCAAAGCAAATCTCGATCGCATCGCCGAAGTGCGTCCCGTTGACATAGCAGCAGCCGCCGCCGAAGTCAGTTTGGCCGCAACAGCCGCCAAACAAGCCAAAGCCAATCTGGATCTAGCTTACATCCGTGCTCCCAGAGACGCCCAAGTCCTGAAAATTCACACGCATCCGGGGGAAAAAGTCGGCAACGACGGCATTGTCGAACTCGGACAAACTCGCGAGATGCTGGCTGTTGCCGAAATCTACGAAAGCGATGTGGACAAAGTACGCCTCGGACAAACCGCCAAAATTACTAGCGATGCTTTGACCGGCGAATTGCGGGGAACTGTCGAACATATTGGTTTGCAAGTGCAGCGGCAAAACATTGTTAACACCGATCCTTCTGCGAATATTGATAGTCGAATTGTGGAAGTAAAAGTGCGCTTAGATGAAGCTTCCAGCCAGAAAGTAGCGGGATTCACCAATTTGCAAGTCAAAGTGGCGATCGGGGAAATTAAGGATTAAGTAAAAAATGTTACTTTCTCCCCGGTAAAAAACTCTCTACTTCTTCCTCTCTCTTCCTTCGTGTCCTTCGCGTCTTCGCGGTTCAATAATCACATATTCTTTCAGTACGAAGAGAGTAAACCATCAGCCCTATCTCTTCAATCCCAAATCCCAAATCTAAAATCCTATGCTTGGACTCATAAAACCATTACAACAGTTAAGACGCAGAACTTCCCTCGGATGGCTGCAACTGAGTCACGACAAAGGGCGAATGCTGGTTGCAGTAGCAGGAATTGCCTTTGCTGACGTTTTGATGTTCATGCAGTTGGGCTTTCAAAATGCGCTTTACACCAGCAATACGCGGCTGCACCAAAGCTTGGAAACAGACTTAGTTTTGATTCACCCCCAAGCGCGAAATTTGATTAATTTGTCTTCCTTCCCCAGACGTAGATTGTATCAAGCAATGAACGTACCGGGCGTGAAATCAGCCGAGCCGCTTTACGTGAAAATTGCTAACTGGAAAAATCCCGAAACTCGGCGCGAAACGTCGCTGATGGTGGTCGGTTTCAATCCGAATCACCCCGCGTTTGCGCTTCCAGAAGTTAACCAAAATTTGAGCGCGATTAAATTGCCGGATACTGTGTTGTTCGATCGAGCTTCTAGGGGAGATTACCAAAAAACGATCGCACAAATCGATCGAGGAAAAGCCGTTAAAGCTGAGGTCGAGCGACGCAGGATTAACGTCAGCGGTTTATTCACAGTTGGAGCATCTTTTGCCGCCGACGGTATTTTGATGACTAGCGATCAAAATTACCTGCGCCTGTTTGCGAGACAAAACGCCGCGAGTGTTAATGCCGGATTAATTCAACTGCAACCGGGTGCGGACCCCGTGGAAGTTCAACAAGTTTTGAAAGCATATTTGCCGCCGGATGTCAAGGTACTAACCAAACAAGAATTTATCGATTTTGAGAAAAACTATTGGGCTAAGAATACTGCGATCGGCTTTGTGTTTAATTTAGGCGTCGCGATGGGTTTTGTCGTTGGGGTGATTATTGTTTATCAAGTTCTCTCAACCGATGTCAGCGACCACATGGGAGAATACGCTACTTTCAAAGCGATGGGCTACCGCAATGTTTATTTACTGGGCATCGTTTTTGAAGAAGCTCTAATTCTTTCCGTCCTCGGTTTTTTGCCGGGAGTAGGAGTCTCTTTCGGACTCTACTCTTTAACTCGCCAAGCTACAAATTTACCGCTTTATATGACGCTGCTGAGAGCATTTATAGTATTACTTTTGAACGTGATTATGTGCACTATTTCGGGAGCAATTGCCACTCGTAAACTGCAAGCAGCAGACCCGGCCGATATGTTTTAAGGGAAAATGAATAAGATAATACTAATTCTCAAAAGTCATGCAACAGTAGCTGTAGGGTGCGTCGCCACCCTTAAATCCTAAAAAAGAGCGACAATCTCAAAGCGACGCACCTTACCTGATAGTAGAAGATTCGGCGGTTGAAACCGCTTCTTGTCAAACGAAGTCCACTCCAAGCGGACTAAAGAATCAAGGGGGTATTCAAGCCAGATTTTGTATAAACTCCTGACTACACACATATTTTTTGTAATCATTCTCTTTTTTTTCTCGGCCTTTTCGGCGAATAAAGCTGTTTATTCTTAAATCTAAAACCTCAAACCAAAAAGTTATGAATTCTACTACTCTCTACCCAACAACCAACGCATTAGAGATTCCTGCACCTATAATTTCCGCGCACCAACTCGACCACTACTTCGGTCAAGGTCAACTGCGAAAACAGGTACTTTTTGACATTAATCTCGACATTAAAGCAGGTGAAATCGTGCTGATGACTGGGCCTTCCGGTTCTGGAAAAACCACGCTTTTAACTTTGATTGGCGGATTGAGATCCGGTCAATCGGGAAGTCTCAAAATTCTCGGTCAAGAGATGTGCAAAGCGAGTTCAGACCAATTGGTAAGGGCGCGACGCAAAATTGGCTATATTTTTCAGGCGCACAACTTGCACCGCAGTTTGACGGCGCTGCAAAACGTGCAGATGGGTTTGGAAGTTCACGGGAATTTGTCGCGTTCTCAAATGCGCGATCGCTCTGCAAAAATGCTAGAGTTAGTAGGACTGGAACAGCGGATTAACTATTATCCAGATGATTTGTCAGGGGGACAAAAACAAAGAGTTGCGATCGCCCGCGCTTTGGTCAGTCAACCGCAAATTGTTTTAGCTGACGAACCAACAGCCGCCCTGGACAGCAAATCCGGTCGCGAAGTGGTGAATTTGATGCAGCAACTGGCTAAAGAACAGGGTTGTACTATTTTGTTAGTAACCCACGATAACCGAATTTTGGATATTGCCGATCGCATCGTTCACATGGAAGATGGAAAATTAGCATAAATAGTTATTAGTTAGTTGTTATTTGTTGGTTGTTATTTGTTGGTTCTAATAACAAATAACAAATAACCCATAACAATGAACTAATTGCTAACAACCAATCCTTGCGGATAAATCCCCAAGTTTTGCAGGTACATTGCTTCGAGTTTGGGCATCGACGATTCCACGGAACCGCCATAACGCCGAAAAGAAGGCCAGATGTAAGCGAGTTTTCTGACTGCTGACTCCAATCTACCCGCTTCTATATCTTCTAATGCACCTTTTTCTCGGATTAACTCTATAGCCATCAAATCTTGATTTTCGGGGCTGAAATCGCGGACGCCAAATTTTTTGGCAAATCTGTCCCAAGTGGTGCTGAGAAACTGATATCGCCCCGCTGCGTCGGAACAGAGTTTTTTGCCATAGCGACGGCCGCACCTCATTTCTCTGGGATGATCTTGAAAGCTGACAAATTTCGTGCCGGTGTATTGGGTGCGGTAGCCGTCGGGGCTAGCGGTTCCTTCGGCGGCGGCTATGGTGTCGAGAAAGGCTTTGACTCGAAGTTCGGGCGCGATGCTATCGAGTCTGCTATCCTGTATGGGCTCTGGTGAATTCAGGGTTGCAGTTTCGGGCGATCGATCGCGATCGATGTTATCCTCTCCTTTGTCTGGTGAATTGAGGGCCGCAACTTGCGGCAGGCGTTTCGGGGTGGGCGAGCTTTCTGCCGAGACCGATTGCCCCCACAGTCGCGGCGTCATTCGACCTAAGAAAAAGCACAAACAGATTAAGAAACCCCAAGAGAGTTGAAAACGAAGGCGTTTGGAGCGATTCCCGCGCAGAACCGGCCACCGGTGAAGGGGGAGTGTTGCGGGCAAAATTTTCGTTTGCTGGCCGAAGGCGAACAGCGATTTCAGCGCTACCAAGGTTTGCTGGTAGAAACGCGGTGGAAGTTTCCGAGCTCTCATCGCTGCGGCGAAAGTCTCCACATCTGTCAAAGTAACTTGTGCCAGTGGTTTTGCGACAAACACTCGAAAATGGTTGGCCGCCTGCCAGCTAAAGCGCCGGTTGCGGGGGGATTTACCGTTTACCCACAGGCGAATTAGCTCCATGTCTGACATAGGGAGCAGGTGGCTTCCCAGATGTTTTGATGCGTACAAAAGTACCTCCTGATATGAGTTCAGGTTGAAATATCCCTGTTTGTGGACTTGAGATTGGTTTCACCGTTGAAATTCGGGACTGGCAAGGAAACAAATCTTTTTCGGGGCGATCGCAAACTTCAAATTTTTCGGTCATCACCGAAGGGCAGCGACAGGGATCAAGATAAACTGGTTTCAACCATATCCAGTGATACTACTAAGTGTTCGCCCGGTCAAGTTCATGGGCAGATTTGGCGATGGGTTGAGTCTAAAATTTAGTGATTCCACAGGCCTCGCCGTCCCAACTGACATAGGTTTCAAGGTGCTGGCATCCGGCTGACTCAAAAGTGAGCGATCGCATTTTTTTGTATCTAATATTAAGAATTCTACCGGTGTTTGGGCCCGGAGGATTCCTCAGCTTGAATGCCGATCAAATTTTTGCGTTTTGCCAGCATCAGGGAACCGTAGCGGTTAGCCCAAACTTGAGTAAACTCAGCACCTAAGAAGAGAATCTGAGCTGAATAATTGATCCAAAGTAAGATAATCACGAACGATCCCGCAGCACCGTAGGTAGAGGCAATACCGCTACCTCCGAGGTAAACTCCAATTATGGATTTGCCGATCGTAAACAGCACTGAGGTGATGGCGGCGCCGATCCAAACATCATTCCAGGCAAGATGGACATCGGGCAAAAGTTTGTAAATTAAGGCAAAAAGCAGCGTAACTACGCCAAAGGAGAGAGCAAAATCCACAATCTGCCAAATGCCGACTGGTAATTGCAGCAAGCCGTTCAACCAATAGCTGACGGCGGCTAAAATGGCGCTAATGACTAAAGATACTAGCAGTAGAAAGCCTATGCCTAAAATCATTGCAAAAGACAATATGCGGTCTTGCAGGAATCCCCAGATGCCTCGTCCGGGGGGCGGTGAAACATTCCAAATAGTATTGAGGGCTTCTTTGAGATTAGTAAATACGTTGGAAGCCCCCCACAAAAGTGTAGCGATACCTACTAAAGTCGCAATCATTCCCGACTTTGGTTCGGAGGCTTTGAGGATGAGTTCTTGGACGGTTTCGGCGCCTTCTTTGCCGATTAAACTTTGGAGTTGGGTGACGATTTGACCTTGGGCTGCGTCTGCACCAAAGACTAAACCGGCGATCGCAATTACGATAATTAGCAGCGGGGCGAGGGAGAAGACTGTGTAATAGGCTAGGGCGGCGGCTAAGGTTGGCGCTTTATCTTCTTGCCATTCAGTAAAAGTTTGTTTTAGGAGTGATATCACTGTTTTTAAGTTCACGGTCTTGGGTTTCCTTATACTTAGCGTTTACCAGGGATTTTAAGAGGTTAGGAGTTTTTTAGCGTCGGCCACAAGATAGATTTATCGATTACCCAATTCGGAAAATTACTTTTATGTCAGATTCCCACACAACTGTTAACAACACCGATGTAACATTGTCTAAAAAAGCAATTTCTTGGGCTAAATTAAGCGCATTAGTAGCGGTAGTTAATTTCTTGCTGGTGCTTTTCCATTTCAGTTACCTTCAGTTGCGCCCTGTTTATCAGAGCTTTTTTCCGGGTTTAGTTAAAATTTATGACCCGATTAAAGGCATTAATTCGAGTTTGCCAAATCCCGAATATTTGAAAAGCGCTGACCAGTTTTGGCGAATTGATACGTTTTTTATCGGTTTTTTTGGGGCGGAGTTTTTGATTAAAAGTCTGTTCCACACCCGCCGTAAACCGGGGGTAACTTGGTTTGATTTTCTGCTAAGGCGCTGGTACGAGGTGTTTCTGGTGATGCCGATTTGGCAGGGGTGCCGCATTCTGCCGGTATTGGTGCGGCTGCACAAGTCGGGTTTGGTGAATCTCGATCGCGTAGTTGCTCAAATTACCTACGAACCGGTGGCTTATTTAGCCCATACGATGTCGGAATACATGATGGTGCGGTTTATCAATCAAGCTAAAACTTCGATAAAACAGGGCGACGCGGCGCAGATGTTGCTGGCGCAGCAGCCGTACCTTCACGTCAATCAGGAAAATACGATCGAACAAATTACCAAGCGGATTTTGGATCTGACAATTTACAAAGTTTTGCCGCAGGTACAACCGGATTTAGAAGAATTGCTGCACCACAATTTGGAAACAACCATCAAACAGTCGGATTTTTATCAAATCCTGCAAACTTTCTCTCCGATTAATATTTTGCCGACTGAGATGACGGAACAGCTAGCGAATTATTTGGCTCAAACTGCTGTTGATGTGGTATCTACTACTTATGAAGACGATAAAGGTAGAAAAATTCTAGATAATTTCAGCCAAGAATTTAATCAAAGTTTGCGGCGGGAATTGCAAGATGAGAAAACTCTTGGGGAATTGCAGTCGCTGCTGTCGGATTTGTTAGAAGAAGTGAAGTTGAATTACATTCAAGGCGGGTTGAAGTCCGATCCGGTGCAGACTTTTACGGAAATTAACTCGCTCCGGGGAGTAAGGGAGAGTTGATACAGCAATCAGTTCCGGTGTTGTGAATTAGATTTTTTTTTACTCACATCTTGCACCATTGTCAACAACAGGCTTTCCGGCCTGTTCCACAAGAAAATTCATCTCTTGTGGAACAGGCCGGAAAGCCTGTTCCTAAACAAGTAATTGAGGATGGTACAATATCTCAGTTAAAACTGATATCTTGCACCATTGTCAAGAACGGGCTCTCCGGCCCGTTCCACAAAGAATGAGTCTTCTTGTGGAACAGGCCGAAAAGCCTGTTCCTAAAAAAGTAATTGAGAATGGTGCAATATCTCAGTTAAAACGAACCGCTTCGAGGTGCGTTAGCGAAGCGGCGCGTAAGCGCTAGGGCGCGAAGGAAGAGAAGAGAAAGAGTTTACAAGTTCTACGGGTAAGGTGCAGCCGCACCTACGAATACGGGTAGTGCGGAGATCCACAATGTCTGGCGATCGATCTATCTCAATCCCCAGCTAAAATAAAATAATTAACTTAAAACATCTATCATATTAGATATCTATCTTGAACAACCTTACTTGCCTGGAAATAGAAGTCGCTCAAACAACGCTGAGATTAGCAATGTTGGCGGGCTTAACACTTTTAATCGCCTTTTTTGTGGCGTCAGAACTAGCATTAGTATCAGCAGATCGCCATCAAATCCGCCAACTTGCCCAGTTGGACGATCGCCCAACCGCTAAAACTGCCGAACTCGTCCACCAAGCTCAAAACAACATACCGCATTACCTGTCTGTGACTCAAACTGGCACAACAGCAGGGAGTTTGCTGTTGGGTTGGTTGGGTGAGGGCGCGACTGTACACTGGATCGAACCGTGGATCGACAAATTGCCGATCGGTCATTTTTCGGCCGTGCTGACTGCTCATTCGATCGCAGTTCCCGCAGCTTTTATCCTAGTAACTTACGTAGAAATAGTCTTAGGAGAACTAATCCCGAAAGTATTAGCAACCCACGCCCCAGAACGCACCGCTTTGCTGTTGATGCCGGCCCTCGAACTCTGCTCAAAATTACTGTGGCCGCTGCTAGCAATTCTCAACGGTACCGTCCGGCTGCTGACCGGTTGGATTACCAGTAAAGAGTCTCAACCGCTGCTGTTACCTTCCGAAGCAACTCTCGTTCAAAAAGATGCTCATTCGGCACTAATTTCTGGCCTATGGGAAGTGACAGCAGTTAACGAAAAACTCGGGTTAAACCTGCCGACTAACCAAGCTTACCAAACAATCGCCGGATTCGCGATCCACAATTTAGGTAAAATGCCCAATCAAGGCGATCGGCTAGTGTGGGGCGAGTTGGAAATAGAAGCAGCAAATGTAGTAGAAGGCAGTTTAGAAACCGTGCTGCTGCGTCAGGTAACTCGCCCCTTATTTGAGACTCAGCAGCCAGAACTTGTGTTAAATTGATCCTAAATCAGGCTTAAATACTTCCTCGATCTATGTATGTGAGGTGGGAGCATCTCATATTTGTAAAAATACTTCTTCTGGCTCCTTCCTTCTTCTGGCTCTTTCCTTCTTCCTCTTTCCTTCTTCCTCTTTCCTTCTGCCTCCTGCCTCCTGCCTCCTGCCTCAAAACTCCAATTTCTAGCGGAGGGCTGCAAAGGTGAGATGCTCCCTGTGAGGTTGTAATTAGTCGCTCAGTGCGACAATGTACCAAAAATCTGCAAATTGCATAAAGCACAGTTTATGAGGTGGATATGCTGAAAACACTTTGGGCTACTGTTCGACAAGGGAAAATTGAACTGCTGGAGTTATCAGAGTTACCCGAAGGGGCAAAAGTATTAGTAACACTCTTACCTGATGATGAAGCTGAGTTTTGGCTTCAAGCGAGTCAAACATCACTAGATAGAGTTTTGGACAATACTGAGGATTCAGATAGTAGTAAATGAGCTGTCAAATACATGAGTATGTCATTGCGAGTGAAACGAAGCAATCGCAAGGTTTATTATAGCTTTACTTCTTGTGATATACCAAAGTTTATTTACACATACCTACCTTCGCTTAATTTAACCGTTCCAAGATCCATTCATAGTGCCTCTTAAAGCTTTCTAGAACTTTCTGGGAAACTTCTGTATCTTCGATACACATTCTGATAGCAGAATCTTTACAATCCATATCACCAAGCACATAAATTCTCAGATGTTTGGGAATAGCATTGTAAGCTTCTCGCAAGCTACTTTTATTTTCTTTTGTTGGGAATGTTAGGAATTTAGCAAAGGCTTGAACACAAGTATCTGCAACTGTTTGCTTTCCCTGAAGCCGGTTTATCGTATCTTCTACTTCTTTTACAAAATCATCAATCTCTATATAAAACTCTAAAGTCGAATTTCCGTAGTAGAGATGGTGACAGCTTATCCTCGCACCCTTGGGAACTTGGGTAACAACCCATCCCTCGGCAACTTTGGTTTTGAATTCCTCAAAGTTAACCCATTCCCAACAATCGATCATACCGTCTTCAAAAACTCGGATGATGGTTTGGTAGTAGTCGCCGTTGTGTATAAAGGCCGACAACCCTTTACCCCGAATTATTTCTCCATTTTCACCGTTTCTATATAATTGAAGCATTTCTTTTGCCCTTAACAATCAAGCGTATTCCAGTAGGGAAACGGCACTGCCGTCTCCTCTTACGGACACGGCGCCGTGCCCAAGGGGTGTCAACTTAAGGTAAAACCCATAGTCCGGCAAGGGTTGAAACCCCTGCCTCAAAGCGAAAGTCCTCTCAAAGAGGACTAATGAGTTAAGAATTCTTCTTCTCAGTCCTCTTTCAGAGGACTTTCGCTATTAGACAGGGAATTCATTCCCTGGCGGACTGCCGGGTGAGCGGGAGAACTGGCGGACTAAAAGCTTAAGTTGACATTAATGGGCAGTGCCGTTTCCCTACAGATATCGCCTACTCCGCCTTCGTTTACCCCACAGCCACCTTAACGGCACCCCCAACCAACTGCTCGTAATCCGCCAACAACCACTCCGGCAAACAAGTATTCGCATCCTGAACCCGTAACAGTCCAGGGCGACAAAACAGCATCGCCGCCAACAAATTATTCACCGCATTAGGCGTTCCAAACCCTTTACTCAACTCAACAACCAACGAGTTAAAAAACTCGCGATCGCTCTCATTCAATGGCTCCTTAATAAACCCGCTGCCCAACATTGCTTTGTAACCCTTACCAAAATCGCTCCGGTACAAAACTTCTACTTGTTCGCCGGAAACGCTCAGCCACAAATCGGCAATTTGCTTGCGAATATGCCGCAAATCTGCTATTACCAATTCAGCCGTCGGGTCGATTTCATAGAGATTGACCGCAGCAGTTAATTGATTGAGAAACTGCGGCATATAATCTTGTTTGACAACTGTTGGTTCTGTTGTCGCGAATGCGCTTTCAAACACCTTTTCGTAATCTTCAAGCAACCACTGCGGCAAGCGGGTGCGAGCATCGGGAACCAGCATTTTTCCGGGTACAAAATACAGCATTGCCCCCAGCAGAGCATTGATAGCTTGAGGCTGCACCAACCCTTTGCTAATTTCAGTCAATCTCTGCAAAAACTGCTGTTCGGCTTCAGTCATTGATTCTGCTTGCAAGCCGCAGCTAAGTATTGCTTGATATCCCTTGCGAACCTCTCCTCGGTAAAAAGTTTCGAGTTTCTCTGAAGGAACAGTCAGCCAAAAATCAGCCATTTGTTTTCGGATTTGGCGGAGTTCCAAAACAACCGATTCGTCTGACGGATCGATGCGGTAAAGATTGACGCATCCTAACAGTTGATTCGCAAATTGTGGCGATTGAATGTATTGAGCTAGCAAGTCAGAAGTAGACTCAGACTTGGCGGCGGCTTCCGTCTCAAAAACTTGTTCGTAATCCCCAATTAACCAGTGCGGCAAGCGGTTGCGAGCGTCGGGAATTCGCATGGTTCCCGGCGGGAAATACAGCATCGCGGCAAGCAAGGCGTTGACAGCTTTGGGATGCACTAATCCTTTGCTAATCTGGGTTAATTGCTGCAAAAACCTTTGTTCGCTTTCGATCATCGCTTGACGTTGGAAGCCGCTCTTGAGCAGGATTTGATAGCTCTTACCTGAAGCGCTTTTGTAGGCTGCTTCGAGGTTTTCGGCGGGAACGTTCAGCCAAAAATCAGCGATTTGTTTGCGGATTTGACGCAGTTCGGATATTGCTGAGATGTTTGAGGAGTTTCTTTGGTAAAGGTTGACGGTGTTCGAGAGAATTTCGTCGAAATCTGGCTGCTTGGGAATGCTATCCTGTAAGTGGCGCGATGCTTCCAGGTGGCTGCTTTGCCATTGGCCAAAGAGTTCTTGGAATAATTTGCCGATCGCCCCAGAGTATGCAACACTGTCAAAACAAGCCGGATTAGCTTGCATTTTCTGCTGAATTTCCTGGCGATAGCGCTGCCGAAGTTCAGGATTAGTGCCGAGGGTAACTGCTAGTTGAATGTAAGATGCTTCGCTATTGGCAATTAAATCAGGCATAGAGAGCGATCGTACCACCGCAGCCCCCATTCTCGATCGCAAAGTATCACCATCCCTAACCACAGTTGGAAGTCCCACCTCTAACGGATCTACAAGCGAAGTAGTCCCCGCATAGGGATAGGAATCTAAATAAACATCTCCCAACTTCAAAACTTCTTTAACATCCGCACGGTTAGGAAAACTCTTCAACACGCGCAAACGATTACTCTCAATGCCATACTTAGCAAAAACGGCTTTCATATTATTCACAAAAGCCCCCCCAGGATAATGATTAGTCCAGCTAGGGCCGAAGGGCATTAAAAACAGCACAGAATTAGGAACAGCCGCCATAATCTTTGCCCATGTTTCCCTTAACTCCGGCACTAGCTTATACAAGTTCGCACTCGAAATAAAGACCACCGATTCCTCGGAAATGCCGATACTATTTCTGGTGAAATTAATGTTAGGAGTGTAAGGTTCGAGGGTATAGCTAAAACAGCAGCCAGGCCCGTCAATAGTTGCTAATTGCTCGCGATAATGCTCCTGTCCTTCAAGTGCAGGTTCCATCAACTTACCAGCAATGTAATAGTCAATGTGTCGCATTCCTGTGGTAATGGGAGAATTAAAACACGTAGTTTGTACCCGCGCTAAGCGATGCAATGCTAGTAAACTAATCGGATGAGTAACCGCAGTAATATTGGTAGCAATCAGCAGAATATCTAAGTCATCAGCGCGGATTGTCTGAACTTGACTTGGCAAGTCATTAGATAGTTTAACCAGCCTGTCAGCGCGACTCTGACAATACTGTTCTAGTTTATTCCCGTCGAGATTGAGAGCGTACAAAATAATTTCAAATTGCTCTCGATTCAGATATTCAAAAGCTGGCAAAGTAGCGAAAGTTTCCGTCATCGCCCCGAAATGTTTAGTCAGGACACCAAGGCGAATTTTCGGCCTATTCGCAGGTCTAGCCGGAAAAATGCAATCAATCGCAGCGCCACGATTTTTCATGGCATATTCAATAATATCTGCGCGCTTTGTGTATATATCCTTGAGATTTTCACTATTGAAGTACAGAGGAATAAAGTTAGCGCTTTGAGTAAAAAACCAGGCGATGTCCTGCCAGACTTGTGAGTTTGGGTTCTTGAAGATATTGCTATGCAAATAACTGACCCATCCCTGCACATACCGACAATAATTGTCAGCCTCTCCTATTTCTTGAAAGAGAGTAGGCGCAGCAAACATAAATTTGAGGTAGTCGTTGACAAACCAGTTAGGTATAACTGCATTTTCATAGTTCAGCATTAACTGATCTGCACGACGATAGAGGGCGGCTGCTAGTAGGTAGTTAATATCTTTGGGATTTTTAACTCCCTGGGAGAGATGCGATGCTAGTCGATCGATAAATGTTTTTTCTGTGTCCGTAAATGGGTCATCTTTAATGGCACTATTGAGTAGCATTTGATGTGTCTTGCCTAGTTCGCTGGCATAAGCATTTTCTAGTTGCTCAATAGGTAAACTCAGCCAAGTTTCAGCAAGTTGTTTGCGAGATTTATGTAGTTCATTAAGAGGCTGTGTTGTTAATCCAGGATGTTGTTTGCCTAACGCTGTATACTTATTAAACGCTTCCTCTCTTAAGTTTTGAGGATAGCGATCGTCTACATGAATTTTGTGATAAAATTTATACCAATCTGATAAAATAGTCTGTCTAGTTTCAGAATTTTTCCGAGTTTGTTGACTAGGATGAATCCGAAAATGAGAAAGAGTCTCATAGACAAACCCAATTTTATATTGGCTCATAATTCGGAGCCACATTTCAACATCCACAAGCTGACATAAATCAGCATCAAAAACTCCTACTCGATCGAAGACGTTCTTCTTAATTAATATCGTAGTTGGTTCTCCTATTTTGTTAATAGGATCGCTCAATAACTGAGGTTTTTCTAGCAGTTCTTGTCCTGATTGAATCGCTTTCAAATTCAACCAAGCTTTGTAGGTGTCTTTGGCATTTTGATAATCTGGCATATAAGCAGAATTAGCTTCAGCACCCCCAGACATCAAAATATTACGAGGTGAGAAAACTAAGCCGATTTGTTCGTCTTGTTCCGCTAAATTCACCATTTTTTCTATACAGTCCGGTTCTAGTAGATCATCTTGGAACAAAAATTTAATATATTTCCCTTTAGCTTGGGATATACAGAAGTTCCAATTTTGGACTAATCCATATTGATGATGATTTAAGATCGTAATTTTAGCTGGATACTTTTGTTGAAATATTTTTGCTATTTCTACTGTTTTGTCAGTTGAGTTATCATCGGAAACAATTATTTCTATGTGAGAATAAGTTTGGGCAATTGCACTTGCTAGCGCTGCTTCTAGAAATTGTTCACCATTGTAAGTAGGAATACAAACACTGACTAAAGGCATTTGTCTCGCTAGCTGTTTGTTAGTTTTAACAGCCTCTTGAGGAGTTTGTGGCTTTTCTTTGCTGAAAATGAAATCTTCTAAGAGTTTAGTACACACTTCATCAGAGAGAAGTGGGGGCGTTTGTACACCTAATGTTGGCATTAATTCTGTCTGAATAAAGGTTTTAAGCTGCTGATGCCAGCCATATCTTGCTACTGTATTTAGAAGTGAGCGAGATGCTTTGACATAATGTGGAAAAATAAAACTGCGAACATGAGTGAGATAAAAATTAAAGTCTACTTGTATTTTTTGATGAAATTTTAGACGAGCTTCGGCAAATCCTCGTGTCAGCGCCAGGTAAACACATTCAATCAGTCTTTCTGGAGGCAAATCAGTCATTTCTAAAACTTGTTCTGATGACAGTCCCCAGTATTCTAAGTCATGTGCGATCGAGGCATATACTGATGTTGATGCCAGTAATAACTGAATCATGGGCAGTGGTTTTGCCCAATCTGTCAATGCTGTTTGTGTCACTCCACTCGAACAACCGATAAAAAGAGAACAATATTTTGTTAATTCTGCATTTTCTCGTAGACTTAAGGTGCTACCATCAACAATTCGCGCATCTACTACCGGAACTTTAGATTTAGATGAAAGAATAATACTACAATCTGGCACAAGAGACAGCAATCCCTGGGCAAAGGACAAAGCAAAATCAAGTGTAACAAATGATTGATTACTGCTGGATGCACACTCAAACAAAATTATATTACGGCGGTTCTGTAGGTTGTGTTGTTCGGCAAATATTCGCACTTTTTCTACTTCCGTTTGGCGTAGTCTCAAGATATTTTGTAAAGGAACTGTAATTGGTTTAGGATAGCCTCGCAATAGAGAAACTTTCGTTGTCCCATCATAATTTTGAGTATTTCCTGGGTAAATTTGTGTGAAAAATAATTCATCAAATTCACCCTGCTTAACCCGCTTTTGTAATTTTTGTTCAAACTGATACCAAGCAGCAAATATTTCATTCCAATTTTCGGCTGGAAATTCCCAAATTTCATCCACGAAGGGATTTTCTTCGATTATGCTACGACAAAGAGATGAAATTGCCCAAGTTAGATGACATCCTGGATAGTCATGCTTGATTTGTCGAGCTACAACAGTAGCATGAAGACAATCACCATTTAAACCTAGTTGTCCCAACAAAATTCGTTTGCCAGAATTATTTTTCGGAAAATCAGGAGTAAAAAAACCAGACCAAGAACGTTCTGTTTGCAAACGCGGTATCTCAGTTTCGAGAAATTTCGCGCTTCCCTCCATAACCACAACTTGGTCAAGGCAAGGATTATTTTGCAACATAATCTCACTTTCGGAAGTAATGAACCATGTAATTATGCAGTTTGGTTCGCTATTTTTTAGATTTTGCGCTGTTTCCAGATAGGACAATATTTCCTGTGGTCCAAAAACCGCAAAACCGTAATGTTTGTGCATCGGTGTATAGGGATAAGAAGCGGGCTGAGATAATGGTTTCATCATGGAAATACCTAAAGGTGGATTATGATTTTATATGGCGTCGATCATCATAGCTGCGAGTTGTCGCAGGTCAATTTTGGGTTGCCAATGTAGGCTGTCCATTAGCGCAGGATTGGATACTAATCGTTTATATTCCGGCTGAAAATTTTCAGCTTGTTCTAGATATCGAGTCCAATCCAAACCCAGGTGTAAAAAGCAGACTTCTATCCAATCTTTTATAGAATGAGTTTTGCCGGAACCGATAACAGCTTCAAAAACATTTTCCTGTTCTACCAGCGTCATAATTCCCTCTGCTACATCACCGGCAAACGTCCATTCTTTCTCTACATTAACATCGCCAATTTGAAGTTTTTTCTCAGATCCCTGAACAATACGCTTAGCGGCGACTACAATTTTTTGGCTGACATGATTTGGCTTTCTGAGAGGGCTTTCATGATGGAATAAATATCCTACATAGGCTTTGATACCGAGACTTCTGTAATATCGGGCAGCATAAACTGATTGGATTCGAGCAACGGCATAAGCACTACTTGCTTCAAAACAAGTATCTTCAGAAATGGGATTGCCATCATTATGAAACTGAACACCGCTACCTGTAATAAAAACTTTAGAATTGGCGCTATGCTTGTAAACCGCTTCTAAAATATTGAGTGTACCTGTCGAAATTGCTGCATGATTTTCAAACAGCGCATCGTGTCGTGTTGTTGATTTAGCAGCTAAGTGAAATACGTAGGTTGGTTGGTATTCTTTTACGAACTCCTCAACCTGTTTGTAGTCAGACACATCGCCACGCATCCAATCTCCCGATCGCGATACAGCTACAGGTTTAATTCCTTTAGCGTTGCACAACTGATGGAGATAGTATCCATCTTGTCCGTTAGCACCGAAAATAAGAGCGTTCACAGTTTATTTTTCTGAAAAACAAAGGTGGCAAATGTATAGCGACATCCTTCATAAATAAAATCGGGTTTCGGACAATCCCATTGCGGAACGTCAGGGAAAACACAATTTTTTAATAAAGGCAGAAGTCGCTGTTTGAAATCTTTCTGCGTGTACAAGCGAAAGTCCACTCCCGGAATCCGATCGCCCGGTTTATACTGGTCATTATAATCGCAGGTTAAAACGGCACTACCTCCAGGTGCCAGAAGTTCAGCGATTTGCATCAGAAACAACTCGTCATTTTGAACGTGTTCAATCACAGATGTTGAAAATATAATATCATAGCTCCCTTTAATAGTAGACGGCTTGTGGAAATAAGTGTTGAGATCGCAGTTAATCGCCGGATCGATTTCTTCCAATTGGTAGCCGACTTGCTTCAGAGCAGCAGCAGCACTATCTTCATGACTGCCAACACATAAAATTTTAGGCTTGACTAATTGAGAAGCAAATTTGTCTACCGTATCCAATATAAAGGCTTGCTGAATATTAGCTTCCGGTATTTTCCGCGCCATCATCTCAGGAACTAGTGCAAATAACTGATTAATCCTAGGTGCGTACTGCGATCGCGCGGCATCATCCAAGATCCGATTGAATGATGTTACATTGGGAATCCCAACATCTAAATACCTCTGGCTGTGGGACTTCTGTGGCTTTTCTAATACTTGAGCAAGTATACGCTCATAATCCAAAATGAAATTAGCTTCGCTCCATTCATTGTAAAATGGCACCAGCGGTGCAATACCGTTATCAACAATTTGTTTCAAGCTGGAATCTTCTATACAAATTGAAGGCTTGGCCGAAACAATATGTCTGAACATATTGCTTTTTGTAATGGCGATCGGTCTTTTGACAGCCAGCGCGTGATCGATCGTACTCGATATACCGCGATTCTCAAGTCTGTCATAAAAGAAGGCGTTTAGCGTATTTTGTGCTAGAAAATCCAGTAATTGTTCTTGACTGAGAAAATCGTGACTTAAACTTAGTTTAATTCCCGGCTTGAATATCGACTGCTGACATCGTTGGGCGATCGCAACTGCTTTACTTCCATCAGCATCGCCAAAAGTTGCAAAGGGAATATGCAGCCTAATCAGTGCCTCGTCATACTCTTGCTGTACGGTAGCAATCAGCTTTTCAAATCCTTTTCCTTCCAGTCCAAATCCAAAACTACCAATAGTTGGAATCTCTGGTAATTTGTGATTATTCGTATACGGAGCGATAATTCTTCCTGTTTTAAAGACAATTGGATTCTTGAGCTGTAACGTCGGATCTGGACCGATATGGTACTGAAAGATGGAATTATTTGATACATCTGCTAGGCGCTGCGTGACTTCGTGAATAATCCCGATGTGTGACCCGTTAATAGATTGCAGTATGCTCTTATTCACCCAAGATAATGTTGTGGGATGATAGTTGTAGATAATTGCTGATGGTTTTACCTGGTTGACGCGATAGAGCAACTCTTCAGCACTCGAACATTCGGCATATACGAAAGAGTATTTGGTCGAATTTTTGAGCGTTTTTGCTATATTAAAACCGTATTCATGCACGCCACAATTAGTTTTTGTGTGCGAGATTATCAAAATTTTATCCAGCAAGTTATCCCGATCTTTACTTACCGATTCTGTCGGAAAAATTGATGCCTTCGTAGCTACGAGATTGGCATTCTTAACTGCTGCTGTAGAGAAGGTAATATCTGCCACAATCTTGGTCAGCCATTGTTGGACTTCGGCATAATTCTTGGCATAAACCACCGGATTTTCCAAGTTATCCCAAAGCTTCTCTGCTAAGTCCCAGCCAACAATACAACGAGGCTTATATCGATTAATTTCCGTTTGGCAAGCCGCGTTTATAGCGCTTCCTTTCATCAACAAACCAATAGATTTGTCTCCTATTTGCGATAATTCTTTCAGATTCATGCCGCTGCAATCGACCAGATTTGCAGCCGGAGATTTAGGTGGAGCCGAACAGTAAAAGTTGAGCTGAGGAAAATCCGATGCTATTTGCTTCAGGTGTTCGTTTAAATAGAAATAGCTTTGATTCGAGAAAACTTCCCCGTTTTCTACTAAAATACTATTGGCTCTAACTGCTATTTCCGGTTCTGTCCGTCCAAAAAAGGCGATCGTCGGGGTATGAATCGGTATCGGCAGAAGATATTGATGATTCAGGCCATGCTGATACATCTGGCGATTAAAGGTATGAACGTTATTTTGGTACGTCATACCGTAGAGTTTTAAAATATCATCAAAAACGCCAAACCACATATTGACAAATATGGCAGTATCGGGGCAGTTTGGCGTTGGTTCCGTGCCTTTGTATTCCTGACTTTGATAAAGCGTGATCGGCAAATCTAAATCCTGCCAAAGATAAGTAGAGACTTCAGCGCACTCCAGGGTAATTTTCGCCCCGGGAAAAGTAATTCTAACCGCCTGAATTACGGCTCTTGTCAAAATTACATCGCCGCTGTGAAAACTGTTATGAATGAAGAAATGTGTCATAGCTTTATCCTGTTGTGCGCTGTCTTGTTTCTTGACTTAGTATTTGATAATTTCCACGTTAGGCAAAGGGAAGATTAGACCAACACCCCTTTGCAGTATTTCTTCCTCGCGCTTGAGAAATTCTTCCTTAAAATGCCACGGCAAGACTAAATAATAATCCGGCTTCATTGCCCTTGAATCCGCTTCGCTGACAATCGGAATGTCAGTACCGAGCGTATAGGCGCCGTATTTATCTGGGTTTCTCTCCGCCGCTACATCTATAATGCGATTGTCGATTCCGCACCACTGCAAAATTGTATTGCCTTTAGTCGATGCACCGTAAATGTGAATGCTCTTACCTTCTTTTTTCAACATTTTTAGCAGCGAAACTAACTGCTCTTTATGCACGTTGATCCTGTCTTGAAAATTTTTGTAGGGTTTGTCGGTATCCAGCTCCATGTCAAATTCGGCCTGACGTAATAGCTTGATGCGCGTCACAGCTTCTTGTTTTTTGAAGGCAAAGTTGTCAAGATGCGTTGCATAACAGCGAATGCTACCGCCGTTGATGTCGTTAAGTACGGCATCTACTATTTTCAAGTCAGCTTGTTTCAGTATATATTCCAGCACTGCTAAACTGTAATATTCCAAATGCTCGTGACAAATTGTGTCGTAAGAATTCATCTTGAGCATGGATGGCATATAAGACATCTCAAAGACCCACAAACCCCCAGGAGCAAGCGCTTTTTTGATTTCTTTGCAGAAGCTTACCGGATCTTCCAGGTCATAAAACATGGCGATTGACGTAATAATGTCAAATTTTTCGCCTTGTAAAACCTTGGTGAGTTCTTCGGAAGGAAAAATGTCTTGAATTGCAGTAATGTCTCCGGTTATTTCTTGAGCTACGTCTGACGGATCGACACCAAATTTGATGAAGTTTTGCGGATAGCACTTTAGTAAAGTGCCGTCATTACAGCCAATATCTAAAACACGAGCATTGCTTTTGCCAATCAGGGATGCTGCTTCTTCAGTAATTCCCTGCAAGTGATTTCGCATGGTTGCGTTCGTGCCGGAACGATACCAGTAGGCAGAATATAAAACTTCCGGCGGAACCGTATGTTCCATCTGTAATAAACCGCAGGCTCTCTCATCTTTGGTGGGATCGCAACGCACTAGAGAAAGGGAAATTTTTCTCAGGGGTGGTTCTTCTTTCCCTGGCTTGACAAAGGAACCTTGCAAATACTGTTCGCCTAAATTAATGACTGGGGTGAGGGCTGAAGAACCGCATACCCGACAAGTTTTACGATGACCTAAGTGCATTGTTTTACCTCTAAAATTAGTTATTTTTTTGAGAGCCTAGCTTTTCTACCAGTGCTTTGAAATTTCCATCTATTCCATCTATACACTTATTCCGTTCTAAGTTCAAGATCGCTAGCTGTTTGACAACTCGATCTTTTTCTGAGGCTGCCACTTTTTCAAACTCATAGACTTTTTCTTGTTCGTGCCACAAGTTGCAGTTAACGTGGGCGAGCTGCGAGAAGATTTCGCCTATGCTGCCAAGGACATCAGGCACATAATTGCCTTCTTTTTTATAAACTTTATTTGATGCGAAAGTCAGGCGCTCGCTCGGAATTTGACCCGATATAGCAGCGCTAATAAATTCGTTCATTTCCTGCTGAAGCTGTTTTTCTTGAACAGCAAGGCTCTTGAGTCTGATTTCGTCTTCGGAATGCCACTGTTTCAATTTAACAATTGTCAATTTGTCGCAGAGAGAGCCAAGTGTTTCTGCCATAGGTAAAATGTGATTGGTTTAAAAGAATCTAACTGAGGATGTTTGGCGATAGCTCGTTTTTTCTAAAGGAAGTTTCCGCACATCACGCTGTAACCCTCGCTCCTGCCTTAGCGCTCAGTCATACACTAAAGATTTTATCGTAGTTGTTACCGCCAAGCTACTAATATAGATCGTTTGCTAACAGACGAACACCCATTTTGGTTGTTCCCAGAATAGTCCCTACTATTTTATACAACGTTTTTGCACGCACACAGGATTATTTTACATAGAAAACGCTGAGGATTGAGACATCCGATCGCAAGCGAGCAGCTTTAACATCACTCTCTCTCGTTCCATTGACAAATTCAACGCTCTACTCTATCTCAGCCATAGGCATATTCGGAGAGCGCGGATTTGGATATATTTGCAACCCTCTGGGCTCGACAATCAAATCGAGCGTCTCCATCACAATAGCACCGAGTAAAGCATACTTTTTCCCAGGTGAGACGATTGCTTCAAACCAACCTTTCCTACCGCACACTTCGACTTCAACCCCACCAACAATATCTCTTTGGGCCGTCTGCTCGTTAGCATACTTAACTATCTGCTTCCTAATCTTAGGGAAGTTAAACTGTGCAGCAGTTGATTCGGGCAAAACTAGCATCGTCGCTCCTGTATCTACTTTTGCCTCCTGATCCACTATCTCGCTGTCAGTCAAAAAATTTCTACTTTTTAAGGTACTGTAGGTAATTTGCATCGCTGCTCACTTCTTGGTTTCTACTAGATTAACTGAAAATCGCCCGCCGATCGCCGAAAACCTTGTGGGCTGGGGGGGCGCCAACTCTTGACAAAAATCATTTAATATTGTAATTGATGGCTTACTCGCGGGCAGATGAGAAGTTCCGTTCCCGCGACCTGAGACCGCCCCAGCATGGCCGGGATTCCTCACCACACAAAAACAAGTTACAATTACGTTAAGATTGATGAACATAAATAAAAATTCCCAAATCACAGGGACTAAAAATTAGGAGGATCGACCTCGGTGAATAAACGCTGGAGAAACGCTGGCCTGTACGCACTGCTGGCTATTGTAGTCATTGCCTTAGCAACGGCTTTTTTTGACAAACAGCCCCCAAGCCGCGAAGTTTGGAAGTACAGTCAATTCATTCAGGAAGTCGAAGGCAAGAGAGTAGACAAAATAAATATCAGTTCCGATCGCAGCAAAGCCCTGGTCACAGCCCAGGACGGCAACAAGGTACTCGTTAACCTGCCAAACGACCCCGAACTGATCAACATCCTGACCAAAAATAACGTAGATATTTCAGTTCTGCCCCAAAGCGACGAAGGCTTCTGGGTAAAAGCCCTCAGCAGCCTGTTCTTCCCGATCTTGCTCTTGGTGGGACTGTTTTTCCTGGTGCGGCGCGCGCAAAACGGGCCCGGCAACCAAGCCATGAACTTCGGCAAATCCAAAGCTAGAGTCCAAATGGAGCCACAAACTCAGGTGACTTTCGGCGACGTGGCCGGCATCGAACAAGCCAAGCTAGAGCTCGCAGAAGTCGTGGACTTCCTGAAAAATGCAGACCGCTTCACCGCAGTCGGAGCAAAAATCCCCAAAGGCGTGCTGCTGGTCGGCCCTCCCGGAACTGGCAAAACCCTGCTGGCAAAAGCAGTGGCTGGAGAAGCAGGCGTTCCCTTCTTCTCGATTTCCGGCTCAGAATTTGTGGAAATGTTCGTGGGTGTCGGTGCTTCCCGCGTCCGCGACTTGTTTGAACAAGCTAAATCGAACGCTCCTTGTATTGTATTTATCGATGAAATTGACGCCGTAGGCCGCCAGCGGGGCGCTGGTTTGGGCGGTGGCAACGACGAACGGGAACAAACCCTGAACCAGTTGCTGACAGAAATGGACGGCTTTGAGGGCAATACTGGCATCATTTTGATTGCTGCCACAAACCGCCCCGACGTGCTCGATGCGGCGCTGCTGCGTCCGGGTCGCTTCGATCGCCAAGTTGTAGTCGATCGCCCCGACTTCGGAGGCCGCCTAGAAATTCTCAACGTTCACGCCCGCGGCAAAACTTTGTCGAAAGACGTGGATCTGGAAAAAATCGCCCGCCGGACACCCGGTTTCACCGGTGCGGATTTGTCCAACCTACTCAACGAAGCAGCAATTTTAGCCGCCCGTCGCAACTTGACCGAAGTCTCGATGGATGAAGTCAACGACGCGATCGACCGCGTGCTCGCAGGCCCGGAAAAGAAAGACCGCGTGATGAGCGAAAAGCGCAAAACTTTGGTAGCTTACCACGAAGCCGGTCACGCTTTAGTCGGCGCGCTGATGCCCGATTATGACCCCGTGCAGAAAATTAGCATTATCCCCCGCGGCCGCGCTGGCGGTTTGACTTGGTTCACACCCAGCGAAGATCGGATGGATTCTGGCTTGTATTCTCGGTCTTACTTGCAAAATCAAATGGCGGTAGCTTTGGGCGGCCGCATTGCTGAAGAGATTGTCTTCGGCGAAGAAGAAGTAACGACTGGCGCGTCGAACGACTTGCAGCAAGTGGCAAGAGTAGCGCGGCAAATGGTGACTCGCTTCGGAATGAGCGATCGGCTAGGCCCTGTAGCTCTCGGTCGCCAACAAGGCAATATGTTCATGGGTCGCGATATCATGGCTGAACGGGATTTCTCGGAAGAAACCGCAGCCACGATCGACGATGAAGTGCGTTTGTTGGTAGAACAAGCTTACCGTCGCGCTAAAGATGTACTCGTTGGCAACCGCCATGTCCTTAATGCTTTGGCAGATATGCTAGTTGAAAAGGAAACTGTGGATGCGGATGAATTGCAAAATTTGTTAGCTAATAGCGATGTGAAAATGGCGACGATCGCCTAATTGATTTTTGATTTGAAATTTTGGATTGAATCTAAAGTTTGAAATCGGTAATTGGGGTGATTCCGGGATTGTCTGGAATCGCCCCGATTTTTTATAGTAGGGTGCGTCGCTGCGACAGTTCTCGCCCTGTTGCAGTTATCCCATAGCGACGCACCCTACCACTACCAACCCCTAGCGACTAAACCTTGATTGTCATGCCTTATTTTGGCTGGCGAGCTTTGGCAACAACCGCACTGCTCATACTTTTTACCATTAGCAATAACATGACCGACAAACCCAGGCCTACTACATCATTAAGCAAGAACAACCATAAAGGCTCTATTTCTGGACTCTGTGTCTGCATTCTTGAAAATTCGCGGTTCAACATATTTGAGGCAATAGTTAAAGCATAGAACCCTCCGATCAGGGGATTTATATACTCGGCAAACTTTGCTAATTCTCCCCCTTCCTGATTAAATCTGTTGGCAAATGTTGAGAGTGCATTCCAAATTCCCCATATACTGTATATCGGTATGAGAAATCTTGCCATCGCTCCTCCTGGGGTGATAGGATAATCATTGAAAAGAACCTTGAGATCGACGTGCAAGCGATATAGCCAGACTAGAAAAAGCACGAACAAAATCAAGGCGACAAGAATTGTAACAATCAACAAAATCTGCTGCAAACCTTGAAGCGACGCCTCAATCGTTGGTGCAATTGCTTTCACCGAAGTTAAAAGCAGGGAAACGATGTTTAACGAGACGTTAGCCCAAGCGAACTGCATTAATAATCGACTAACTCCGTGGGACTTGAGAGGAGTAGCTGCATCATAATTATTCATAAAGTCTCCCAGAAAATTTGCCGCAGGAGGCTGGATCCACAGCAGACACTACTATATTAGTTTACATTTTTTTGTATAGAGCAGCAACGTGTAAATTCCTCCCAAGGGATGCCCGGTTCATCTTCTAGCCCCTCGGTCACGATCGCATCATAAACATCTTCCCAAAGTTCGCCGTGCTTCTGGAAGTCAAGCAGCACCGCGACTTTTGAGTCTTGAGACTCAACTAAAAACTGAAAGTCGATCGGTTCGCCGCATTCAGCCAGCACGTCAGCTCAAAAATCTCTGTAGTTTTTGAGGTCAACAATTGCAGCGGTTTTGTTGCCTAGATTGTCCGTTAAAAATTGAACGTCGCACATATTGTAATTGCCCATATATCGAAGTTAGCAACCTGTATTAAAATTAGAGGCGAGTCAGAATGATATGAGTTTCAAATTTGGGATATGCCCAATTTAAAATCCTTCGACTGAGCACGCCGAATTCTAAAATCTAAAATCTAAAATCTAAAATTGTATGAATCATCAATCTTGGTTGACACAACTAAAAAAACACCGCGCGATCGCAGTTATCCGTTCCTCCGAAAAAGAACTCGCTCGGCAGATGGCATCATCGGTAGCAGCAGGAGGAATCCAGTTTATTGAAATTACGTGGAATACTCACAAAGCTGCTGAATTAATTGCCGAACTCCGCTCCGAATTCCCTACTTTTAGTATTGGCACCGGTACTTTATTAAACTTAGAAGAGTTGCAGCAAGCGATCGACTGCGGCGCTCAATTTCTGTTTACTCCGCACACCGATTTAGCTATGATTAAAACAGCAGTTGACGCCGGAGTGCCGATCGTCCCCGGTGCTTTTTCTCCCACGGAAATTGTAACCGCGTGGCAAGCAGGCGCTACCTGCGTTAAAGTGTTTCCGATATCGGCTTTGGGAGGCGCGGCTTACCTGAAAAGCCTGCAAGGCCCCCTGGGAAACATTCCTTTAATTCCCACTGGGGGGGTGACGCTGGAAAATGCGAAAGTATTTATTGACGCCGGGGCGATCGCCGTGGGTTTAGCCGGAGACTTATTTCCTAAACACTTAGTCGAAAATCGCGATTGGCGGGCGATCGTCGAAATTGCACGAGCTCTTACCCAAAACTTAACAACTTGTTAAGCCTTGTTTCCCAATCCAACATTTCAAATCTACAATCTAAAATAGGACAAGCCAATCTAAAATCTAAAATCTAAAATCTAAAATAGTACGAGGTGTGAGAAATGAACAGCATTATCAACTCAATTTACTTCCGTCGCGCTGGAACTTTCTGTGCCGGCTGCGCCCTCACTTTTGCTGCATTCTGCGGCGGTTCAATGACCGCATTTGCCAGCGAACAGCACAACATAATTGCTAATAAAATTATGCTGTTGCAGCAATCCAGCGAACGCTGGATTGAAATAGATTTGTCAAGACAAAGGTTAATAGCTTGGGAAGGAAATACACCAGTTTACGCGGTAATTATTTCCAGCGGCAAATCATCGACTCCCACCCGCACGGGAACCTTTGCCGTTCAAACCAAACACCGCGTTACTAGAATGACTGGGGATGACTACGACGTGCCCGACGTTCCCTATACAATGTATTACGACGGAGGCATGGCAATTCACGGCGCTTACTGGCACAATTTGTTTGGCAATCCCGTTACTCACGGCTGCACAAATGTAGCTGTCAATCACGCTAAATGGCTATTTGAATGGGCCTCGGTGGGAACACCCGTGGTGGTGCACAAATCTCAGGTTTAGGGAATTGGGAATTGGGCATCGGGCATCGGGCATAGTCGAACATTATTAGAACTTATGGTGGTCAGAAACCGGGTTTTTTTGCGAAATACTGCGTTACAGCCCTAGATTCGGTCAAAAACCCGGTTTCTTTGATCGGAGTTCATCAGTTCTGGTTTTTTTTAGCTTGCTGACTTTACTGCTGTTTTTATACTAATTCTCAAAACTCATGCAACAGTATCTGTAGGGTGCGTCGCCCTCAAAAATCTTAAAGAATATCCACAATCTTTGAGCGACGCACCTTACACGAGCGGGTGAGCGTAAACAAACCCACACTCATCATTGTTGCAAGACTTTAGATAATTGGTATTAACCACAATCCCAATTGTATAAAACTTTACTAAAATCTAATTTTCTGAGTGCTGATTCATCAATAAAAAAGTTACCTACACCAGTGTCTCCCCACATGATATCTACTGTCTCATTGCAATCGGTATCCATTTGGAATAGAAGAATATCTGACTTATGTTCCCGATCGCATTTACTGCTATATTCTCTAACATCATTTTGTACAAAATCAGGATAACCACCTATTTTATGACCACAAAAAGACGATATTTTTAGGTATTCATCCTCTATTTCCTGATTCATAAATAACTCATCAATTTCCGAGCCTAAAATTTCGGTACATTGGTAATCACTGGTACTAATCGGCGCATATTTTTTAGTAAATTGTAAGCTGCAACAGCCTGAGATAGGAAAAAGTTCGGGTTCCGGCAAAAAATCATAATTGGTAATGATGTTTTCAACTTTGAAGTCTGGCTGAGGAAAATACATTATTTTGAATCTGTCTTCGACTGTGGGATTATCTACATCGGCGGAATTGCCGAATTCTAAACCATATAGGTCATCGTCAGCTATATAGAACTGTAAGATGCCCCGATCGGGAAAACCATCTAAAGGCGGTATTTCATCAAAGTTGAGTTGCGCTAGCAAAAATAAATATTTACCGTCACAAGTTTTGGGATATTCAAAGCCTTTAGGTAAATAAGGAAATCCCCCAAATTTACTCTGCCACCAATTAACGTCATCATTATTCTGGGTTTGAATTTCGATGTAAGGTTTAATGGTAGCTTCGATTCTGTCGCGATACTTTTCTAGTTCTGGAGAGAGTGGACATTCTAGTTTGTAGTTCATCTGCTTTTAACAATTTTTTTTGAACGCAATCAGTAGGGTGCGCCGAAGCGCACCTTACCTGTAAAACCTATTCTTAACTTAGCTGCACCACGGGTTTATCCTCTAACAAAGTTTCATTTGTCAGCAAATCTTCCACGGTAATTCG
Organism: Microcoleus sp. T3_B1; assembly: GCF_036700445.1. NCBI lineage: Bacteria > Bacillati > Cyanobacteriota > Cyanophyceae > Oscillatoriales > Microcoleaceae > Microcoleus > Microcoleus sp. T3_B1. The sequence goes on along the minus strand of NZ_JAUBOX010000013.1, from coordinate 81,986 downwards.
CAAAAAGCGCTGTGCGTCCACGCGGAACAAAACTTTTATGCGATCGCTCCCCGGATACCCAGGCGGCGTCAATTGAGCGATGCTGCGTGCTCCTTCTTTATCATTTAGGGGCTGTACCGATGTTTGACCCGCGAGTTGGCGAGTAATTAGCCTGTCGCCGTCAAAATATATCTCCGTGCCGCCAGTTTCCGCTCCCAATTCGCCGATAATTAATTCTATACTAGGCTGATTTTCTAAAGAAGCTCCCAAGACTAATTCTACTGGTTCGCTCATCGGATAAGACTGGCCAGATTTAATTAAACTGTGCCAACTGTGGCAATTTTCGCGGCGGTTCCAGTAGCGAATTCCGTAACTGTGATAGAGAAAATCTTTGATTTCTATGCCTTGACTCAGTTGCAGAGCACCTTGGGCGATCGCCTCAAAGGGTTTGTCGCAGCGAATTTTTGCCGTATCGAAATATTGCTGCACCCAACGCCCGACAGCGGGAATTTGCACAGTACCGCCAACTAGCAAAACTGCATCAATGTCGCCAATTTCTAAGCCTTGGCGCCGCGCTTGCTGCAATACTTGATTCATGCACTCGTCTAGTTTCTCAAAAAACTGATGTTCACCGAGGATAGATTCAAAACGAGCTCTGTCTAATTCTAATTCGTAACTCTCAAAATTTTCGTCATCAAAATAAACCTCAACTGCCTGATTCACTAAAGACAACTGAATCTTTAACCGTTCTGCCAATCTCGTTGTAATGGGAGATTTTGCCAGCCCTTTTGTTTGCACAAAATAGTCAACCAGCCAATTATCAATATCAGAACCGCCTAAATTTTGTCCGGCTTTAGCCAAAACCCGGGCAACTTTTGTTTTTTGCGCTGAAGATTCAGCTAATAGCTTTTCGCCCCACTTAAGAATAAAACCGAGGGGCTTTTTGTCGGAGGAAGCGTCCAAACGCACCAAAGAAAGATCGAGAGTACCGCCGCCGAAATCAATGACTAACAGATTTTCGCGATCGGCTAAACCGTAACCCAAAGCAGCCGCCGTAGGCTCGTCCACCATCCGCACCTGTTCTACTTGCAGAGATTGAGACACTTTGCCCAACCAATGGCGGTAAGCTTCAAAACTATCTACAGGCACTGTAAAAATCAAAGAGTCGATCGGCAAAGGCAGTTCGCGAATTGATTTCACAATTTGGCTCAAATACCACTCACCTACTTGTTCAAAAGTAATTAGTTGCCCGTCAACTTCTGGCACAAAACCCTGAACAGAAGTGCCAATTCCCCGCTTGAAATTGCGAAAAAACCGAGAATCTCCACTCAAATCCCGGCCTTTGTCGCGGACTTGCTGACCGAGTATGACTTTACTTTGAGCAGCGTCCTCAACGTAGAGTAAACTGGGAATTAGGGGCGGATTTTGAGCCGAGATTGCCGACAATCCCGGTAATTTCAAAGTTTCGGGCTGCTGGAGGGCTTGATTCCAGCGAGCGACGACGGTGTTGCTAGTTCCAAAGTCAATTGCGATCGTCATTCAGCCAAAATACACAGCTACTAGGGATTAGATTATATTATGGTATTTATAGCCGCAAATACAACCATAATATTATGACTCAATCCACTTTCTTTGAAACCGAGAACGAAGAGCCTGTACAGGGAATTACTGAAATTGCAGTATGCGGCTACAAGTCTATTTACGAAGAGTGCCAGATTGAAGTGCGATCGCTGACAATTCTAGCCGGTGCCAACAGTTCTGGTAAGTCTAGCATCATGCAGCCACTATTGCTGATGAAGCAAACGCTAGAAGCCCCTTACGACCCCGGTGGTTTAAAACTTGACGGGCCTAATGTTAAATTTACATCAGCAGAACAGATATTGTCTAAACTGTCACCTGAAAACTACAACGATGAGTTTTACGTCAGGGTTAATCTAGAGAGAGATAATTTTTTGAAAAGCGTTTTCAGCAAGCAGCCAAAACCTGGTATTAGAATTGTCAAGGCAATTTACTGTTTTCCTGATAGCGATAAAATTATTACTATTTATCCGGGAATGCGACATCAAGAAGTGATTGAGCTTCTTCCCGAATACTTGGCGGAAAATTACTATACCTTATTAGATAATATTGAGGAAGAACCGCCACTATGGAGGGTGAGTAATGTGCGAGGTTTTCTCGACTTGCGACTTGGCGAAAGTCAGTTGGATTCGTCCCATTTGGCAATAAACTTTCAAAAACATATTCGCCAGATAATTCATGTTCCCGGATCAAGAGGCAATCCAGAACGCACCTACAATATCGCAGCATTTGGCAGTGAATTTACTGGAATTTTTGAAAATTATGTTGCTAGTATAGTTAATTCCTGGCAAGAAACGTGGGACGATCGACTGATAAAATTGGGTCAAGCCTTAGAACTCCTGAGACTCAATTGGAAAGTTGAAGCCAGACAGATTAATGACGTACAAATTGAACTGCTGGTAGGTCGTTTCTCCCGCAGCGGGAGTGCAAGCGATACGGTTAGTATTGCTGATGTTGGCTTTGGGGTATCGCAAACTTTGCCTATTTTAGTTGCCTTGCTTGTAGCAGAACCAGGACAATTAGTTTACCTAGAACAGCCGGAAATTCACTTGCATCCTCGCGCTCAAGCTGCTTTAGCAGAGATATTAGTTGATGCTGCAAATCGAGGTGTGCGAGTAGTTATAGAAACTCACAGCGAATTGCTGCTTTTAGCAGTTCAATCGTTAGTTGCCGAGGGTAAAATATTACCGGATTTAGTAAAACTTCACTGGTTTAAACGGCGCGACGATGGTGTTACAGAAGTCAGCAGTGCCGATTTAGACGAGACGGGAGCTTTTGGAGATTGGCCTGAAGATTTGGGCGATGTTTCTTTGCATCTAGAAAACCGCTATTTGGATGCAGCAGAAGCTGTTTTGTGGAAGCGTTAACATGGCAGATAAAGTTTCTAAACGCCTGGTAATAGATGCTTCTGTTGCGCGTGCTGCTGGTGGAGAAGATGCAACCTATCCCATATCGGTGTACTGTCGGGATTTTCTCGAAGCTGTCTTGCATCTTTCTCACCGAGTTGTGATGACTCCAGATATTAGAGATGAGTGGAACAAACATCAATCAAAATCTGCTCGTATATGGCTGCGCCGGATGGTGGCCAAGAAGAAATTATGTCCCTGCGATATCGCGGTAGATAATGATTTGTGGTGTCAAGTAGAAGCAATAGCCGAGAGCGATAAAGAGCGGGAAGTAATGGTTAAAGATTTGCGGTTGGTGGAAGCTGCGATCGCTACCGATCGCACAGTAATTTCACTTGATAACAAAGTGAGACAAAGTTTTGCTAAAGTAGCAGTAGATATTGATCCGCTTAAAGATATTATATGGGTAAATCCAGCCCAAATAGCAGAAAAACCCCTTGATTGGCTGCAAAATGGTGCTCAACCTGAAATAGAACGATCGCTCGGATTTCAGAAAGCAGACAACTGAGTAGATTTAGAGTAATTCCGGGTTAGTAGGATCGTCCGTGCGATCGCCATTTTACCAATTTTTAGTTGCAACAAATAAGCGCCACTTTTATAAGCGGCACAAAACTCATACCATTTTAAATTTTAGATTAAACACTTGGGAATGGCTGACGGCATAAGGGTTTGGAACACTGGCCTACAGTTGCATTGTTTCTTGAAAATGGTATAATCTGTCGGGCGCCACCAAGCTTTTTCGTTTGATCTCAATCCTATTTTTAAATGAAGCGTGAAAAATGCTGGATATGGGCGATCGCAAATCAGCACTATTGGCTCTAACACTGCTTGTACCTGCGGCTAGTATTGGTATCATAGCAGCCTTGTATATTGCCCCTGGAAGCTGGGGACAAACACTGTCAGTCTTTTGTCAAGTTTGGTTGCTAGTTTTTCCGATCGCGTGGTCTGTTTTTGTCGATCGCAAAAAGCTGCGTTTATCCCTGCCCAAGCGCCAAGAATTGCTGGATGGATCTATTTGGGGAATATTCATGTTTGCGGTAATTCTGGGTATCTATAGCCTTTTTGGCCAGCACTGGATCGATCCTGTAGTTGCTAAAGAAAAATCGTACCAATTAGGTATTAGCAGCCCTACTATTTACTTGATTGTAGAAGCATATTTTGTGCTAGTTAACTCGCTGATTGAAGAATTTACTTGGCGGTGGTTTGTCTGCAACAAGTGCCAGATTCTCATACCGGGCACAAAAGCAATATTTCTGAGTTCGCTATTTTTCAGCCTCCACCACATTTTTGTAATAGCAGCTTACAGCGACTGGCCGGCTGTTCTCTTAGGTTCCTTAGCTGTCTTCGCCGCCGGGATAATTTGGTCGCACTCTTATGTGACTTACCGTTCGCTTTGGTCGAGTTATATCAGCCACGCGATCGCAGATTTGGCCTTGGCAATTATTGGTTGGCAAATCCTCTTTAACTAGCTGCTTTTTCAGCGAGTATCGTCGGCAATTATACAGTAAAAATTGACACTTTTCCCAACTCGTTCTCCCGACTATAGCAATCCTAAATGATTCAGATAAATTTGTAGGGGTAGTGCTACCCCTACTCCCCGTGCCTACCCCCTATCTATCGGGCAACCACGGGGGGTAGGGGTCGGATTGCCCCTACAATAATTATGCAAATGATTTAGGATTGCTATAATATCTCCCCCCATCATCTGACAGAATTTCTGGGCGATTGCCAATCCCAAACCCGTACCGCCGTATCGGCGAGTAGTAGACTCGTCCGCTTGCCTAAAAGCTTGAAATACTCTCTCAATTTACTCTGTATTCCAATTCCAGTATCGCTGACTTTAAAACTAATCCATTCTTCAGCAGCCGGAATATCCGAACTGGGCTATTGACTGATGCTGTGCAATAATCGAACGTTCATATCTTCCCACAGGAAGATGTTTTCCGTTAAGGCATCTGATTCTAATTCTAGGTTTGGTTTTGCTTGCGATCGCATAATTTTAGCTGCATGAAAACTGGCCAACATATCGCTACAAGCATCGGCGGCCCGGCCCCCAATATCACACCGATTGTCATCTGGAATTGCCTACTTAGGAAAAATTATGCTTTCATAACATCAAATTTTTTGTAGGCGAAATCGTTTGATACATATCACGAAGCTGCTGCTACTGCTTAGGAGTCAAAGTTTGCACGATATAGGCCGATCCCCCTTGAGTATTCCTTTGATCTTTATAGGGTCATTTGATAAGTTGCTGCTCAAGTTTTGTTACGGTAATTACTTAGACTGGAATTGGGCAGGAACGCTACATATACTCTGCCCGGCAGTGGCAGTTTCTTGTGGCAAATTTTTCAGGCGATCGCCTTTTATTAACAAATTTAAAACTCAGGCAGCTAATTAAATTTATATCGGTGAAACTCTATGTTCTGTAGCACGATTGGGCAACCTATTTTTTCAAACAGTGGACGAATCAACCAGGTTTTTTCATGAACATACGAAAACTGAGGGCGAGGGATATCGCTTGAAAAACAGGGTTTCTCCCCTCATTCGCGCGTCCACGACGCTGATTCGGGCGATCGCGCCCCTGCAGGTATCTGAGAAAACCACCATCTCTGAATCTTGAAAAAATAGGATAGTGTATCAAGCAATACCGACACCACAGTTACCAAAAAATCATAGCCACCGATCGATATTTAGATGTGTTATGTCGATGGGGAAATCACCATTCTCAAGGTAAGAATTTCCCTCTTGAATGCAGTATAAAATTTGGCCAAAGGCGATGTCAATATCCTGCGTATTGTTGTTAATGCTACCTTTATCCCCACATTAAAAGTTGGCTGATATTCGGTTTCCCGTACATCCCTGTCCGTTGGATAGTAAATGATGTTATGTTTAACAGAGGGTGTTGTCTAGCTTGGTGTTTGTGGCGAACAAAGCTCCTACTTGATGAGGTATCCATCTTAGGGAAGAAATTTCGCTGCTCGGCCACTTATCCCTATAGGAACTGTTTCGCGATCGCATCCATCGTTATTATCATTGCAATGACAGCGAAGTTTTGGTAGATAGATATTGGGGTGTTGCGAACAGTCACTCGGTTAGATTCTATGTAAACACCAGGAAAGCGGTAATTAATATTCACCCGCCCCTCTTTCCTTTAGGGCTCTAAAATCAGCGCTGGTAGCAGCGTCGTACGCGAGCCGGAGTCTTCAGCGGGACTTAAAAATGAAAATCACCTTTGTTCTTCCTACTCTGTCTCTGACTGGTGGAATACGAGTAATATCTATTTTCGCAGAACGTTTGAGAAAGCGAGGACACTCCGTGTTCGTCATCTCTCTACCCCACCCCCAACCGAGTATGCGCCAGCAAGTCAAGTCGCTGCTGCGGGGACGCGGTTGGATTTCCCCACCTGAAAACGAACCCTCATTTTTCGATAACTTAGGTGTAGAACACAAAATTACCGATCACTACCGCCCGGTAGAAGACAAAGATGTACCTGATGCTGACGTAGTAGTTGCAACCTGGTGGGAAACCGCCGAGTGGGTAGCCAAACTCTCTCCCAGCAAAGGAGCCAAAGCTTATTTTATCCAGCACCACGAAGTTTTTGACTATCTACCTCAAGGTAGAGTAGAAGCAACCTGGATGCTGCCCATGCACAAAATTACGATCTCTCAGTGGTTAGTTAACCTAGCTTGGACTAAATATGGCGATGACCAAGTTTCCTTAGCTCCTCCTACCGTGGACACCAAGCAATTTTACGCCTGTCCTCGCAACAAACAATCGGTTCCTACAGTTGGCATAATGTACTCTACAATCTACTGGAAAGGAACCGACATCGCCCTCAAAGCTTTTTCCCTAGCAGCAGAAAAGATCCCCAACCTGCGTTTGGTTGCCTTCGGTACAGGGGCCCCCTCCTCGGAATTGCCCTTACCGGCCAATGCTGAGTATGTAATTCAACCCGACCAAGACAAAATCAAAGACTATTACAGCAAATGCGATGCTTGGCTGCTGGCGAGCCGCTCAGAAGGCTTTGGCTTGCCCATTATTGAAGCGATGGCGTGCCGCACTCCCGTCATCAGTACCCCCGCAGGCGCTGCTCCTGAAATTTTGAGCGGCGGTACTGGCATACTTGTAAGACCAGAAGATCCCGAAGAAATGGCAAAAGCCATAGAGCGTATCTGTCAGATGCCAAATTCCAAGTGGCAAGCCATGTCCGAAGCCGCCTATGCCAAGGTGAACAATTATACTTGGGATGATGCCGCGGCTCATTTTGAAGCGGCATTGAAAGTTGCTGTAGAGAAATCTAAGCAGCGCGAGGTTAACATAGATTCCTTTTCTCCCTATGCCGACCCAGTAGTGGCAAACCCACCAATTCCGGTTTGCTAACTGCAGCCATTTGAAATTCTGCGCTAGCCACTCGCTGTGGGGCGGGATTCTCAGCAGAAACTCAATATCGTTTGGTGGGGTGCTTCTGCCAAAACTAAAATCGCCCATATCCTGTTTTCTACCCAGCAGTCTAGAGACGAATTCTGACTGCAGCGACGAGGGAATACTGGTTATATATTGATGCCAAAATCTGAACCAGAGGGCAACGGAGGTTTTAAGGCTGGCTCCGTTACAGGTTAAACTTGTCTTGTCGTCAAACATCTGCCCATTTGTAATTGGGAAAAGTCCCTGACGACAAAGTAAGATCGGCTTGACTATCAAGTGACGATCCCTCCTGCAGACACCCGCACCCTGCAGAAAAGCCAAAAGAGGCTGGTAAGTGCGAACTTGCTGTTATGGAGGAGTTTTAACCAGTATCCATCTTCAGCATCTACTCATGAAAATTACTTTTGTCCTTCCTACCCTTAGTCTTACAGGTGGCATGAGGGTGTTATCTATTTACACAGAACTGCTGCAAAAGCGAGGACACAAAATATTTATCGTCTCTCAACCCCCGTGGCAACCGGCTTTGATCCAACAATTGCGCTCGTTGCTGAGGGGTAGGGGTTGGGAGTCCCCTCCCAAGACACCAAAGTCTCACTTTGATAAAGTGGAGGTCGAAAGTCGAGTTCTCGAAACCAACCGCCCAATTACCGATGTGGACGTACCTGATGCCGATATTGTCATGGCTACTTGGTGGGAAACTGCCGAGTGGGTGGCAAAACTCTCTCCCAGCAAAGGAACGAAAGTATATTTTCTACAACACTACGAGGCTTTTGACTACATACCAAAAGGTCGAGTAGAGGCAACTTGGCGGCTGCCGATGCACAAAATCGCTGTGGCCCAGTGGCTGGCCGACATAGCTCGGAATGAATACGGCGATTTGTCTGTATCTCTCGTCCCTCCTACGGTGGACACCAAACAGTTTTACGACCCCCAGTCGCGAGCGAAGCAGCCGCGAGGCAAGCAATTAGTTCCCACAGTCGGGATGTACTATACTACAACTCCTTGGAAAGGCTGCGTTCTGGCCCTGAAAGCTTTCTCTATAGCTGCTGAAAAAATTCCTAACCTTCGTTTAGTTGCCTTTGGTTCCGGCGATACTCCTCCTCCCAATTTTCTGCCCCCGGGTACTGAGTATAATAAAGCACCTACTCAAGACCAACTAAAAGAATTTTACAGCAAATGCGATGCTTGGCTGTTTTCCAGCAGCTCCGAAGGCTTCGGCTTGCCAATTTTAGAAGCTATGGCTTGTGGCACTCCAGTCATCGGCACTCCGGCTGGTGCGGCTCCGGAACTACTTGCTGGCGGGGGTGGCATACTTGTCAAGTCAGAAGACCCAGAGGATATGGCAAAAGCGATCGAGCAGATTTGTCACTTGCCTGATGCCGAATGGCGCGCAATGTCCGAGACTGCTTTGGAGACGGTAATAAATTATTCTTGGGAGGATGCAACTAATCTCTTCGAGGCGGCACTATACACTGCTTTGGAACGTCAGGCACAATTAACGAACAAGACGTAAAATTGAGGTTGATTTAAAAGATTGGGGTTGGGCGATCGTTTAAGCGACAATTTTTATCGGGCAATTTGAGTTGTCTTTCTACAATTTTACTGCCAAAAAAGACCTATGGTTGCATTAATCCCAGTTGCTATGTTCGGCTTTATTCCAGTCGTTTTTTACCTGTTTGTGAGGTTTCCGGCTCAGCGGGCGGTAATTATAAGTTTTGTGGCAGCGTGGCTGTTTTTACCGCAAGCTTCTTATCCCATCCCCCTATTGCCAGCGTATACCAAAATCTCCGCAGCTTGCTACGGCATTTTGCTGGGGACTCTTATCTACGATACTTCGCGCATCACCTCTTTTAAGCCCGGTTGGCTGGACGTGCCAATGGTAATTTACTGTTTGTGCCCAATCGTTTCACAACTTAGTAATGGTGGCAGCCCGATTTCTCCGACTCTCAACCAAATCGTTGCTTGGGGTCTGCCTTATTTTTTAGGACGCTTGTATGTGGGTAGTTTAGACGGGCTGCGACAATTGGCGATCGGGATTTTTGCAGGTGGGTTAGCCTACATCCCTTTTACTTTAATTGAAGGGGTTAAGGGCCCAACTCTGCACCAAATGGTTTACGGCGTCAATGCCTTTGAGGACTGGGGTCAAGCAAGGCGTTTGGGGGGGTGGAGACCAGTAGTGTTTATGCAGCACGGTTTGATGGTGGGGCTGTGGATGATGACAGCCGCCTTAATTGCAGTTTGGCTTTGGCAAACAGGGACGCTCAAAAAGTTTATGGGGCGTAACATCAAGACTTTAGCAATTATATTAACTATCGCTTTTTTCCTGTGCCGTTCGACTGGCGCCTACAGTTTATTTGTATTCGCGTTGATCGTATTATTCTCTGCCAAGTGGTTTCGCACCTCTTTGCCCCTACTATTCATAATTGGATATATAGTGTTTTATCTGTACATAGCTGCATCGGGTCAATTTTCTAGCAAAGACGTGATTGGCTTCATCACTCAAATATTTGGCGAAGAACGAGCCGGCTCTTTGAAGTTTAGATTTGACATGGAAGAGATTTTGGGGGAAAAAGCGCGGCAAAGCTTTCTTTTTGGCTGGGGCGATTCCGGCGGGAACCGTGTGTATAGCGAGTGGGGTCAAGATATCTCAGTCACCGACAGCTTATGGATTATTGCATTTGGCGTCCACGGTGTAGTCGGTTTAGTTAGTTTATTTTCTTCATTGTTACTTCCTGTTATCGTCTTTTGCGTGAAGTATCCCGCCAGAACCTGGTCTAATCCCAAAGTAGCGCCCGCTGCCGCCCTGGGAGTAGCCTTAACTATGTACGTGTTTGACTGTGTTTTGAACGCTATGACTAACCCGATTTTTGCGCTGATTGCTGGAGCAATATCGGGTCTGGTCTTAAAAGCTCCAGAAAGTCTTAAGCCCAAGAAAACCAGTTCGCCACCAAGAAGACAGTCGCTGGTTCAGCAAAAATTAGGATGATTTTCAGGAATGCGATCGCCGCTTCACTTCAAGCTTGACACTATCTTGCCTTCCGTGGAGACAACAACTAAAAAATCTACCATTTTTGCATGAAATCAAGTTCGGAAGTTGCGAGATATTTCTCACTAGGCTAAAATTTTAATCTCATAAACTCTTTTTTACATTCAGTTGCCATGCTTCAACAAGTATGAGCACGGGATGGCTTTTTTATTAAAACTGTGTTGCGAGTTGTAAACTTAAAAATTCGCTTTATACACTTTTTCTAAAACGAGCTGATTCTTTACATAATCTTTAAAAATCCTGAGTAGACAGGTAGGGTCTAGGAGGATATACTGAGAAAAGTATGTTCACTGAAGCCCCCAAGTAGTTAAAACCCGAAACTGTATTGTGGGTTATAATAGTTTGAGTTGTAGTTTATTAATCTAAAGCGGCAAGGGCATCATAAATGAAAACAGTTAATTTATTGAATGTCTCGATAGATAACTTCTCAATAACAGAGTTGTTTGAAAAACTCGACTGCGAAGGCGGTGTTGTATTTACGCCAAATGTAGACCACTTGATTAAGTTGCAGTATGACCGCGACTTCTATGAAGCTTACAATAAATCTAGTTATAGAGTCTGCGACAGTCAAATATTGATGTATGCCTCGAAGTTTTTGGGTACTCCTCTCAAAGAAAAAATTTCAGGTTCGGATTTGTTTCCTGCATTTTATATGTATCACAAAGATAACGAGAAGATTAAAATATTTTTGCTAGGAGCTGCTGAAGGTATTGCTAGGAAAGCCCAGGAAAAAATTAACCAAAAAATTGGTAGAGAAATAGTGGTTGAAGCACTTTCTCCTTCTTTTGGCTTTGAAAAAAATGAGGAAGAATGTGAAACAATAATTGACGCGATCAATAAATCAGGAGCGACAGTTCTGGCAATAGGGGTGGGGTCCCCCAAGCAAGAGAAGTGGCTGGTTAAATACAGGAGCAAATTTACACACGTCAAAATTTTCTTAGGGATAGGTGCAACCATTGATTTTGAAGCTGGTTCCAAAGCCAGAGCTCCCAAATGGATGAGCGAAGTCGGCATAGAATGGGCGTACCGACTGTTAAGTGAACCGAGAAGGTTGTGGAAAAGATATTTGATTGAAGGTCTGCCTTTTTTCCGATTAATCTTAGAACAAAAATTAGGGTTTTATAAAATGCCTTTCATGGAGAGCAAAACCAGCCAGCTAGAATGGAAAGGTGGCTCCTAAAAAGGTGAGCCACAAATCTCTAGCGTAAATTAAGCTGAGTATCGGAGAAAGTGGGTTTGACTTCAAGGTAAGACTGATGCAATCTGTGGATAGTCCGATCGCACTTTCTCTCAAAATAATTCATTTTTGCTTTCAAGTGCAGGTAAAATCGGAAAGAAACCTTTTGTGGAAAATCCTAATTAGGGATGCAACCGATGAATCTGCCTTCTTTCTTGTGGTTGTGGAAAATAGCGGCTTGGTCAATGGGTGTTTCCCTGTTGGCTTACCTGTTGCTGGCCGTTACTGGAACGTGGATGTTTGCCGCTAGGAGTACCAAACAACCGCGCCCAAAATGGCTGCGTCCCTTTCATTTAGCCACTGGTGCGGGGATGGCGACTTTGGTAATTTTACTGCTGGGAATTGGTGTAGTCGGTACGCTAGGATACTACGGCAATTTGGGTCACTCGGCTCATTTACCGGCGGGGTTAGCTGTTGTGGCTTTGGTGTTGGTTTCTGTTGGAAGCGGGCTGCAAATTGGCCCTAAACATCCTTGGGCGCGTCCCCTCCACATCGGCACTAATGTGGCCTTGTTTGGGGGATTTGTGACTGTGTTGCTTACAGGATGGACGATAGTACAAAAGTATTTGCCGAAAGTTTGAAACCGGTCTATTTGAACTCAAAGTATACCAATGTGCAAGGGAAAACATATATGTAAGGTGCGCCGCAGCGCACCCTAGGTTTAATTTTTTTGCGTGAGTCCGCTTTTTGTGATGAATTCTAAAATATGCTGCGCGGTAGTCTGTGGCTTTTCTAAGTGGGGAACGTGCCCGCAGTCGGGTATCCAAATTAGTTGAGAATTTGCGATCGCCCTTGCAAACTTTTCCGCATCCGCCGTCCCCAAAATCCGGTCTTGTTTTCCCCACAAAATCAGCGTCTGCTGCTGAATTTGCGATAATTTTTCCCCAAAACCACCGTAACCGCCGCTTTTGGTAAACGCAATTAAAGCTTGATTCCAGTTGGGCATTTCCAAATGTAAAGCAGCACAAGTTTGAGCGTCTAGAGAAGCCAAATTTTTATCGAAATAAGCATTGACGCTAATTCGCTGGCGAATTTTGGGATTGCGTAAAAATGAAGTTGCCAGATATCCTAAAGGAGGAATTAAAAACTTTCCCTTATTAGAACTGATGGCAAAACCTGCGCTATCTATTAACACTAATTGTTTTACAGCTTCGGGATAATTGAGAGTGAAATCAATTGCGGCAGCACCTCCCATTGAAGCACCGACTAAGATTACAGGCTGCGAAATTAGCGTTTTCCAAAAATAATAAAGGTGACTTTCAATTGCCCTCGCGCTGAATGCCAAACCTGCCGATCTTTCTGTAAAGCCAAAACCCAACAAATCAACCGCCCAAGTTTCATTTTCGGCAGCTAGCAGCGGCAACAGGCGGCGGAATTCAAACAAGGAACTGTCGAAGCCGTGAATTAGCAAAATCGGTGTGTTGCCGCTGCCTTGTCGCACGTAGGTTGTGGCAATTGGCCCAGAAGATAGGGGAGTTGCAATTGCTTCCCGTTGAATGCTTTGGGCTAAGGCAATTGAGGTAGATTCTGTGAGTTGTGCGATCGACTTTGGCAGAAAACTTGCTGGCATAATTCTTGATAAATTGTGAATCGGTAGGGGCGATGCCACTCTGTCCGCCCTAACATTTAAGTATATATGCTTGCTCGATCGCTATTTGAGGAGTTGGGGCGAGTCATTAAAATTCGATCGATACTCAGTATCCCTCAGCCCCCGCTAAGGCTGAGTTTGTTAACCGGATGTTAAAATATTTTATAATCGTTGCCAATAATTCCTTTTTAATCTCCTATTACCTTCCTCTGCATCAAGAACGCCTCTGCGTTTCATTCAAAAAAACTAATTGACAAATCCAATAAAATTAGCATACCATTTACTCACACATCTGAACATATGTTAAATATTTTTTACACTTATTCTAAAATCTCACAAATAAACTGATGATAACTCAAACTCCATCCCTCAAAACCCTACCAACTAAAATTGGCAGAATAAACTGGGGGAACTGCGGCCAAACAGTAGAAGCAGGTCTGCAAAAATGGCCCGAAATTTCCGAGATTTATCTAGTCTTGGCCACAGAAATTTTCGGTGTCAATTGAACAGGGAATAGCAATTGCGACCTAAAATTTAAAAGTTAAAATTGCTTGCGGGCTGTGTAGAGACAGCCAAAAATCCAGTATTTTTTCGCCCAATTGTTCTGGATAGAAGTGGTGAAAAAAATGCCTACCCTCTTTACATTCCCAAAGTCGAGATCCTTTTTTCAGAAACTTAAGCCAGCGGCGCATGACAATAGGGGATACTACAAAGTCTGTCTTGCTACTGCATAACAACAAAGGTACTTCTACCCCCTCATCGGATAAATTGGTCGTACTAAATAACGAGTGAGGCGAAGGCGAAAGTGCTAAATCTTTTTCAAAATATGATACAAATCTTTGATTGATATACTGATTTTGTTCTCCCAGCATATCGCCAACCATTTGAGTTAAAATTTGTTCGCGACTCCAGGAAAAAGCAGAAAGATGTGTATAGTAATGAGCTTGCCAATTAATAGCAGATGGCAAGCCGACAGCTAACAGTCCCAAAGAGCTGACTTTGTGAGGATAGCGGCGGGCATACATTAAACCAATTAGTCCGCTGGTACTGTGACCGATTAGATGAATTGGGCGATTCCGCGCTTTCAAATAGTGATGTAGTAGCTCAACGGCGACATCTAAAGAACACGCTTCATCTTGCGTTTGTTCGTATTCCCATATTTGTATTGGTACTGACTGATTTAAGTAGTTAAGGAGAGAAAGATCGAATAATTGCAAACTCGGACTGGCACTTAGCCACAGCACATCATCTGAAGTATATCTCATCACTTTCAAGTGGGAAATGGAGCTATTAATAATTTTAACTGGTTCCCAGGCTATTCTTGGGAACCGATATCCAAAGGCTTTGCCTCGCGGAGTAAAATTGGAGGCAGAGCCCCCCGATCTGCGTTACCAGGCCGATCCTGGTAACGAGTAATTGCAAAACCCGCCCACCATTAATCCTCGATCCCAAATTCTGTCTTGAGTTGAGATACCCAAGATTTTACCCGTGCTTCCGTCAGATCGGATTGGTTGTCTTCATCGATCGCAAGACCCAAAAATTTGCCATTAACTACTGCTTTAGATTCATTAAAATCATAGCCGTCTACCGGCCAATAACCGACTGTTTCGCCGCCCAGTTCCGTGATTTTCTCAGCCAAAATCCCCATTGCATCCATAAAATTATCCGGGTATCCTTCTTGGTCGCCAGTTCCCAAATAAGCTACTTTTTTGCCGCTAAAATCAATATCATCAAGTTCTGAGAAAAAGCCTTCCCAGTCGCTTTGCAGTTCGCCGATATTCCAGGTTGGACAGGCGATAATCAGACATTCATATTCAGCAAAATCATCATTTTCAATGCTGCCTATCTCGTGCAAAGTCACGATATCGCCACCAAATTCATCCCGAATCATTTCAGCGACAGACTCTGTTTTGCCAGTTGTAGTTCCGTAGAAAAGACCAATTGATTTCGACATTGTTACTCCGAAGGTGAAACTTGACAGGGTTTGAGATTTATTTTTTTTGATTCAGGATTTGGCATTTCCTGCCTGCAATTCATGCAAAAACAGTAGACGCGATTGTGGCAAACCTGAGAAATCAGGGAGTCAAGACAGCAAGGACACTGTTTTTTCATTGGGTTAAATTTGAAAATTCATCAACCAAGCGGACTCGCTCATATCGGGGTCTGCTTCGCAGTCAATTAGTAACAGATTCAGCGTCGTTTGTACTTTTAGACTGCGCGGGATGCCGGCGGGTACAAACACAAATACTCCGGGTTTTAAAGTGACTGTTCGATCGCACACCGTGAGAGTTCCCCCTCCTTCTAAGACGGCGAGGGTTACATCTTTGGAGTTATCGAGGTCAGGTATTTCGGAATTTTTACCCAAACTCATCAGTTTTTGGCTGTCGGCGGGTTGTCCGTCGCTGATTCGATCGGCGGATGCGGAAACTATTGCTGCTGTCACGGTGATTGACCTCCAGGTACTATTAACTTCCGGCACTTATTGCAATTAATATTCAATAAGCTACCATGCAATTTAGATAAATTGTCAAGAGGAAAACATTAAGATTTGTTACACAAGGCTGTCAAACTCGGTTTACACTCAGCACAAGCAGCCCCAAATTCACACGGGGCGGTGTTTTTGGATGTTCAGACAGCGCAGCGCCAGGGCTTAACGTAAAAAATAGTTGGTAATTATTTGCAGTTACTTCTTGAAAATACGTTTGTAGTGCGATCGCCAATATAGCAATTCTCACTTGCCCGCAATAGAGTAAGGATACGGCGTCGTGCCGTGTCCCTACGGAATATCTGTATTGCACTCAACAGGATAAGGTGTACCGCTGCGTGCGTACCCTAAAAAATGCAATAGAGGCGGGCTTTAGCCGGATTTGTCGATCGCAAAAATCCGTCTTCCACTCGCCCCTAATGACAACAGTTAACAATTAACTGACTAATTCTTCGCCCCAACGCCAACATACATAATCGACTGATCCTCATTAATTTTGATTTTAAACAACCCCGACTTTTTGTAATCCATATAGTTAGCTAGATTAGAGGTTAGAGTTTGAGATACTTGTTTGAAAATACCCGCCGAAGGAAACACCTGCTTTCCGCGTGTAAAATCTTCCCAAAACCCGTGCATTGTGGCTAACATAGCGCCAATTTCGCCAAACATATCAAAACCTTTAATTTCAATCTTGCCAAAACCAATATCCTGCATTACCACAGATAGTTCCTCCGGGGTAATAAATTTTTCCCAATCGTGAACGCCCCGCCTAATCTCCTGCAAAATATTTTCCATCAGCCCAATCATCACAATTTGCGAAGAAAAAGTTCGGTTGATTGTATCAAAAAAGAACAGTCCCCCAGGCTTTAGAATCCTGTGAACCTCAGACACAACTTTTTTGTAATCGGCCACGTGTTCCAAAACATCCACGCAGATTACAACATCAAAGGTATTGTCGTCGTAGGGCATATTTTCGGCAAAACCTTGCCTGTAGTCAATCTCAAAACCGCTGGTAACTGCGTGATTTTGAGCGGCTACAATACATTTGTCCGATCGATCTATTCCAGAAACAATAGCACCTCTCTGGGCCATAAACTCGCAAGAAAAGCCGCCGCCGCACCCGACATCTAAGGTTTTCAGCCCTTGCCAATTAGTCGCGTGTCTGTCGAAAAACTCAAATCTGGGTTTGTTTAGATGGTATAAGGCATAAATTTTAGCATTTTCGTCCCACCAATTGTCGGCATTTTCCTCATAAAATTCTAAATCATTTTTTACTTCTGTTTTATGCACGATTTTCTCAGTCCTGCTTAGGGGAAAATATAGAGGGCGATTGCACTTTGGCTTGATTTTATAGGACGCCCCTCAACCTAATTTTTGTTAAAATTATGAGGTTTCGTGACGAGTTCGCAGGCAGACACCGGGTTTCTGAATCCGCGCGCGTAAGTTCTATTTTATCGTTAGTTGTGAATCGCCACAGTTTTTTATTATAATAGCTCTGGCATAACTTTCAACCAGATGGATCGCGTTTCTATTATCATCCCAGCCCTCAACGAAGCGACTTGTCTGCAACGCACCCTCCGCCAACTCAGCATCCTTAATCCTCCCGCTTGGGAGGTGTTGGTGGTAGACGGCGGCAGTCAAGACGAAACAGTGGCGATCGCACTTTCCGCCGGCATCCGCGTTATTTCTAGCAGTATAGCCGGACGATCCCTGCAAATGAACTTAGGTGCTCAAGTCGCCACCGGTGAAATTCTGTGCTTTCTCCACGCCGATACTTTAGTTCCCGACGACATTGTAGCGGTCATCCAGAAAACATTGTCCGATGCCGAAATTTCCGGCGGCGGGTTTATCTCCCTGATGGCTGGTTCGCAGCAAACAAGATGGGGTTTTTCCCTCCACAATTACCTGAAAACTTATTACGCGCCGCTGTTATTTCGACCTCATTTATTTTTCAAAGGATTGCGCCTGCTGTTTGGCGACCAAGTTATTTTTTGCCGCCGTACCGATTTTTGGGAATGCGAGGGTTTCGATGCTGCGCTGCCAATTATGGAGGAAGCGGATTTGTGTTTGAAGTTAGTGCGACGGGGGAGACTTAAGTTAGTCAATCGGGTAGTGGAAAGTAGCGATCGTCGAGTTGCGAATTGGGGCGAATTTAAAGCTATTGCGATCTATCTTTCGATTGGTTTTTTGTGGGGTTTTGGCGTTTCCCCAAGGTATCTCAAGCAGTTTTATGAAGACATCCGCTGACACACAAAATCAGATTAAATTCCCAGAATGTACTGGCTGTAATTTTTTGGCAAAACTTTCTGCAACAGGTAAATAATCGCCCAACAACCGAACAAAGTGCCTGTCACTAAAAAGCCGAGCTTCAGCAGCGGATGTACGGGGTCAATAAACTTATAAAACACTAACGCCACATATCTCACTACTGTCGAATCCAGGAGATATATAGGGAATGAGTAAGCGGCCAATATTTTGACTAACCCCGATACTCTACTGGGAAGTGCGATACTCTTAGAAAATGCGAGGATCGATAATACGAACAAAATTGCGTATCCTTGAGCAGATAGTTTAAAAAACGAGCGGAGAAACCATCCCTCCGAATTCACTCCACTTATCAGGTAATATTCCCAAATGCTCGCTAGATAAAAAAGTATCGTTGCCCCTAAAATTTGCATTTTTTTCCGTTCGAGAACGGGTTGAATTCTGTCATACGAGCCGCCCAAAAATAGACCAGTTGAAAATGGCAAAATCCAACTGAAAATCCAGCGCTCCATCAAAGGTAGAGGTATTGATATGTATTGGAAAGCGGTTAAGTAGAAGAAGATTGTAAAAATTGCTTGAATTGTTAAGCCCAAAGCCAAAACTTTTCGGGGTTGTAAAAATCTTAATTTCACGAGAAGCCACCACCAGCCGTAGCATTGAACAATCACAACGATGAAGTAATAGGGAGGCAGCACTGAACCCGTCAAGATATCTCTGAGTAATGAAAGTAAATCAAATTTTTGGATTTCTCCCAAATTATTTAAGATGTACAAAGCTACTGACCAAAACAGATAAGGGGGTATAATTTTGGACAGTCTTTTTTTGACTACCAGTGCGGGATTATTTTGATTTTCCAGTTTGTTGGTGAGAAAAAAACCGCTCAACAGTAAAAATGCAGGTACGCAAAATAGTTGCAATGTATCGATCGCCACAAATAAAATTCTGCGATCGCGAAATGCGAAGAACCCAGCATGAGTAATCACAACACTGACGATCGCTAAAGCTCGGATCAAATCAAATTCAGCGAACCGATTAGAAACTTTTTGCATGGTAAAAATTAGATTGTAAAAATTAGAATCAAGTTAGGAATTTTTTGTCTGATACCCAATCCCGGTTTGCTACCCCTTTTATCATTCGGCGGTTGAAACCGCTGCATAGAGTCAAACGAAGTCCGAGCAAAGGGGGACTAAGAGATAAAGAGGGTTTTTAAGCCGGATTTGGTATGAGGATTACAATAGCATAAAATTTTATACTTGCTCCAATCTTCACAAAACTTATGTCTGCCAAAATAAGTCACCGAGTGCGGGGATTGAGGAAGAAAGACTATAGAGACTATTGCGAAAAAAAATCTACCTAAATTAGGTAGACTTTTAGAAATGTTCAAGCAATGAGTTCACTATTGGCTAACCGTTGTTGTGATGGATGTGCGACGCAGAAACACTATCCAACTGCTCGCGCCCGTTGCGGATCACGCGCAGCATATCGCTTAACTTGTGCTCGATATTATCGAGCACTTGGTCGGCATAATCATCGGCTCCGTTTTGAATTTCCTCGCATTCAGCCATCGCCCTGACTCTCATCTCTTCCAATTCCTCTTGAGCCTGGTAGCGAATTTGTTCGACTTCCGCCAGCGTGGCCTGCTGAATTGCCTCGCAGTCGAGCAAAACTTGCTGCCGCAACTGATCTGCCTCTATCTTCGCCTGCTGGAGCAGGCCCATATCGTTTAAAATTTCTGCTGCTCTCTGTTCTGCTGCTTCAATCACTTCCTGAGCGTAAAGTTCCGCCTCTTGAAGCAAGTCGTCCTTGTGCCGGATGATCGTCTCGGCTTCCTGAAAGGCGATCGGCAAATTTAGCCTCACCAAGTCTAACTGATCGAGCAACTGTTCTTCATCCACCAGAGTGCGTCTGGTCATAGGAATTCGCGGGCTGTCGAGAACAATTTCCTCAAGCCTGTTCAATTCCCGCTGGATGTCTACTCCTGCGGTTCGGGTGGGATCTCCGAAGACGGCTGTGTTCTGAGGTGATTCGTTCTCAGTGCCGAGGCCGGTAATGTCGGGTTCGATGCGAGTTGGTTCCTGCTGGCGTAACATTTGTAAATATCTAGGGCGACGTGTTTCGGAACAAGATGATCTACGGAGCCACCAAACTTGGCTATTTCTTTAACTACACTACTACTTAAAAAGCTGTACTCGTTAGAAGTTGCCAAAAAAACTGTTTCAATTTCACCCAGAAGGGTTTTATTGGTGTGGGCCATCTGGAGTTCCATTTCAAAATCTGTTAATACCCGGAGCCCCCGCAGCAGCACTTTGGCTTGTCGAATCTTAGCATAGTTTACTGTCAAACCCTCAAAACTGTCTACTTCTACATTTGGCAAGTGTTGGGTAGAGCGCCGGATCTGCTCGATCCGTTCCTCTACGGTGAAGAGAGGGGTTTTGCTGGGGTTTCTGACTACGGTAACAATTACCCGGTCAAAAAGTTTAGATCCCCGCTCGATAATGTCTGCGTGACCGAAGGTAATGGGGTCAAAGCTGCCTGGATAGATTGCAATCACGAGTTTGGCTCAACGAAGTGGGGGAGTGGGGGAATGTGGGATAGGGGGAGAGTGTGTGGGGGAGTGGGAGAGTCTATTATCCTTGTATCCGTGTAGTGCCTTCCTTCTGACAACTGTCAACCGACAACTGTCAACTGTCAACTGTCAACTGTCAACTGACAACTGTCAACTGTCAACAGACTTCTACTTTTTCATGGAATGAGCTTTGTAGAAAGTTTCGAGGCTTTGCTTGTCGCCCACAAACCGCCAATGCCAAGGCTCGTAACTGACGCCTTGGCGATTGTTTTTGGGGAAGGACATTTCAAAGCTGAAGGCGACGGCGTTGGCTTCTAACCACTTGAATGCTTCGGTATTTTCAAAACTGGGGCTGAGGTTGTGTTCCGGGGCGCTGCCGTCGCCGATGTCGATCGCATAACCGGTGTGGTGTTCGCTGTAACCTGGAGGAGCGCTGACTTCGGCTCGCTTGCTGGCGTTTTGCCTGCGTTCGGCTTTCACGTCAAAAAATACGTGCTGTTGGTCTTGCAGGGAGCGAAAGCCGGATATGGGAGCGAAATAGATGCCTGATGCCGCTGCGGCGTTGGCCATTTCCTGATATTTTGCTGCTGCTGAGGTGCGGAGTTTGACGCTACCGTCGGAGGTGACGCTTACCAAGTCTTTGGCTGGTGCTTCTGGGTACGGCAAGTGTCCCAGCAGGTTTTCTGGGATTGCGGGGACTTTTGGAGTGGTAGCTGGACTCGCGACAGACGGAGACGCGGAACTTGTCGGCGCTGAGTCTTGTTGAGTTTGCTCTGCCTGACTGGTGGCTGGGAACAAGTTAAAGTTGAGGTGCAGCCAGATGCTGACCCCAAAGGCTAATGCGGCCAACCCTAGCAGTTTCCAAATCAGCCCTTTTTTCTTAGACTGACTCTGCCCTGCTTCTGGGTATGGGTGATCTCGCACTGCTTCTGGAATTTCGTCGGCGACAAGCTCCGAGGCTTGCGCGGGTTTTCTTGACAGACTAGCGTTATCCAAGCCAGCTCCACTCCTGCACTTCAATAAGGCTCAACGTTACAAATTGTAGACCGATATGGGCGATCGGACAGCTACAATTGCCGCTGAGAGTATATCATCTCTTTCTGACCTCGCCCCGTCCCATCCGCCAACTCTCGCATTTGTTACTTGGGCCCACAGTCGATCGTCCCTGCGAGGTCGAACTGGTTGGCGCTGGTAGCGCTGGTTTATTTTAAGTGTAATTTGTTACTGTTGTTCGACAAAATCCAACAATTCTTCGATCGACACATCAAACGTCCGCGCCAATTTTAGCAGAGCACCGATGTCAGCCATTGCCATACCGGGCGATCGGTACTCCTCTAGTCGTTAATTTACTGGACAATAATGGACAATAAGCACATAAGCTGAAATAATCAGCTTATGCCAAAATTTGTCAAACCTAATGAAGCAGCTAACACTCGCTTGGGTTTGCCTCCGAACCATCAGGCGATGGGAAGCTCTTATGTAAAATCAACAGGGTCAAAACGCCATCAGGACAACGGCGATATGACATCGAAAAGTTCATTAAAGAAGAATCAGAAGACGGAAGAAGACGTGCCACTGTTATCTATGCTCGCGTCTCTACCCGACCTCAACTTGGCGACCTCCATCGACAAGTTGAGCGACTATCAACGCTCTACCCAAGCGCAGAAGTTATTAAGGAAGTGGCAGGAGGACTCAATCTTAGGCGGAAAGGACTGCTCTCCCTTCTGGGACGAGTTCTCAAAGGAGATGTCAAAGTTATTGTGGTTGCCCACAAAGACAGACTTGCTCGGTTCGGGTTCGACCTCATTGAATGGTTGTGTGAAATCCATGACAGCAAAATCGTGGTTCTCAACCAAGATAGTCGAGAGGACGACCAAGAGCTTGTTGCCGATATCATCGCCATCTTGCATAGTTTCTCCAGTAGACTCTATTCCCTTAGAAAACACGCCAAGCAAATCAAAGAACTCGTACAAGAAGGCACCGAGACACAAGACCAAAAAGCTAGCTCCAAATAAGACGCTTAAAATTCGGGTGTATCCCGAAGCTGAGTTGCATAAAACCTGGAAACAATGGTTGGCTGCTGCCAGATATTGCTACAACAAAGCAATATCTATACTTAAAAACAACCCCAGCCTAAGCGCCTATTCGTTGCGAGATAGCGTAATGAATTCCAACTTACCTGATTGGATAAAAGCCACTCCTAATCATCCAAGAGAAAACGCTATTTTTGATGCTCATGACGCTTGGAAACAGGCTAAAAAGCAGCAAGGAGAGGCTCATTACAGAAGCTGTCGGCAACCCGTGCAAACCATTAAGTTTCATGCCTGTAACTACAAATCTGGTACGTGGTATCCAGGTTTGACAAAGAAGTTAGAAGTCAAAGCTAGCGAAACTCTTCCTGTTGTTTGCGAACACGCAACCCAATTGATACGAGATAGGCAGCGCTGGTTTGCTGTTTTTCCCGTTCGTGTAGAGGAAGTTCTTTCCAAAGCTAGTAAGGTAATTGCGTTAGACCCTGGCGTGAGAACGTTTTTAACTGGCTACGACGGTGAAGCTATTTTAGAGTTTGGCAAGGCAGACATTGGACGCATTCATCGATTGTGTTCTCACCTTGACAAACTAATAGGTAAAGCAGCCAAAGCTGGGCGCAAACAGAAACAGAAAATGTATAAAGCTGCTCACCGAATCAGAAATCGCATTCGCAATTTGATTGATGAATGTCACAAGCAGGTTGCCAATTATTTAACCACAAACTACAAAATCATCTTTCTGCCCAAATTTGAAACCTCTCAAATGGTTATCAAGTCAAAACGCAAGCTGAATACTAAAACAGCTAGAGCAATGTTGACTTGGGCAAGCTACCGATTTAAGACATTTCTTAAGTCTTTGGCCGGGCGTCGTGGCGTTGTGGTTGTGGATGTCAACGAATCCTATACTAGCAAGACTTGCACCCATTGCGGATTTCAGCATGACAAGTTAGGCGGCTCCAAAACATTCAAATGCCCTCGATGCGGTCATGAACACGACCGAGACTGGGGTGGCGCACGGAATATTATGCTCCGTGCTTTGAGGGACGGCTCCTTTGCTCTCAACCTAGCCGTTGGAAGCATTGCTATCGCGTCAGATGTGTTTGTCCACATATGTTCAGCGTAATACCGTCAGGGCATAACTTTTAACAGTATTGTAGGATACTCCAGAGCGATCGGCTACTTCCTTTAGCGTCCAGCCTTCCCTAGCAGCAAACTCTCTGATCCGCAATTTAACCAATTCGCCTCTTGACATCAGGGTGAAATTTCACCTCACCTATATATGAGATTGAAAGCGCCGACCACCGCAACCGCAGGACGGGGCCTAATCTTCCACAACCTCAAACAAATCTTCAATCAACAGGTCAAAAGTTCGAGCTAATTTTTGCAAATGAGTAACGTCAACCGTTGCTAACCCGGGCGAACGAGCATAATTCTTAAGCGTGCTGTAGTGAACTCCCGATCGCTCAGAAACCTCTGTCAAAGTCCAACCCTTCTCGGCAGCCAGCTCTCGAATCCGCAACTTAACCAATCCCATTTCTTGACAATAGGCCAGTATTGGCCTTAAAATATTTACATCATAAATAGCGATCGCCCCCCGGCGTCGAAAACTGAAGAGCGAACAGCTATTTATTCAAATGACCGACAATTTGGCATTCACCAACAAAAAGTAGGATTCACCAACAAAAAGTAGGATTCACCAACAAAAAGTAGGATTCACCCAAAATCAAGTCGCATTCACCCACAAAAGTCGGAGTCACCCCAAAAAAGTCGGAGTCACCAACCATGATACCAAAACAAAACTCAGAAGCCAAGCAAATAAATCCACTCTCTCGCTTTGTAACCAAAGAAGCAGTTGCCAAAGTCTTGAAAGTCAAGCCAGAACAGATTCGGGACATTCGCTGCTGGGCTTACGTCATCCACGTTGTCGGAGTTGGGATTAGTCGGTTTGTCAGCTACGGAGATATGCCGCCAATTTTAGGAGTCGAACCGCCGACGCTGCAAGATTGCATTCGGTGGCGGAAACGCTGGAGAAGCAGCCAACATCAAGCACCGATATTTTGGGTAGATTTTTATGAGGGGAAATTTCGGCAGTCTCGCGGTGTGGAAGAACTCTACAACTGGGGTAAGTTGGTAGGTAAGATTAAGCACGGGTTGTCAGAATTGCAGGTAGAGGGGCTGCGGAATATTTATTGTGTGGTGAAAGAGTGTATTCACGCTTGTTGAGTAGAGTTTGTTTAGCAAACCCCTTAACTAATTTTATTCGTGAGTAGCTCCATCTGGCATAATTGCACCAGTGAGTTTAACATTTCCCAAGTTTGCTCCTCCTATTTTTGCACCCGTTAAGTTAGCGCCAGATAAGTCTGCATAGTCTAATCTTGCTGCACGGATGTCTGCTGAAATTAGATCAGCACCACCCAGCTTTGCACCGTATAAATCAGCTTGCCGCAAGTCAGCTTCAGTTAAGTCTGCTGTGGTTAAATCAGCCTGAGACAATCTTGCATCGTTCAAGTTAACTTGTCTTAAATTAGATCGGCTCAAATTTGTGCCCTCTAGGTTTGCTCCCTGAAGTTTGGCCCCACTCAAATTCGCATCTCTCAAATTAGAACTATTCAATTGTGCAGAAATCAAATTAGCACCTTGTAAATTGGCTCCCATCAAGTTAACACTGCTCAAGTCCCTACCAGTTAGATCGACATTTGGCAGCGATACATAAGGAGCAATTAAGTAAGCGCCCGCTTTCACGGGATCGAAATCAGTAGGAAATAAAGTTGCTTCATTGTAAATCGCTCCTTGAAGCTGAACTCCTTTGAGATTTGCTCGATCGAGGTTGGCTTCTAAAAGGTTAGAATTACTCAGATTTGCATTTGTCAAATCAGCATTTTTTAGGTCTACTTTCCTCAAGTATAGCCCGCTCAAGTTAGCTTCAGCCAGGTTTGCAGTTGTGAATTTGGGTCGTGTGTGATGTTGGCTAACGTGAGATCCGCTGAGGTTTGCACCGTTCAAATCGGCTTCACTAAAATTTGCATTTTCTAGTTTTGCTCCTCTTAAACTCGCCTTGCTCAATTTTGCATTTTCTAGTTTAGCTGATTGTAAATTAGCCTGAGCGAGGTTGGCATTGATTAAATTTGCCTGATGCAGATTGGCACTGGATAAATTAGCCTGAGACAAGTTGGCATTTACCAAGTTGGCTTGATGCAGATTGGCACTAGATAAATTAGCCTGAGAAAGGTTGGCGTTGACTAAGTTTGCCTGATGCAGATTGGTGCTGGATAAATTTGTATTCGAGAGATTAGTCATTGATAAATTAGCCTGACTAAAATTTGTGCCATCAAAACGTGCATCCCTCATATCTGCTCCCTTCAAAATTGCCCCACTAAGATTTACTGCCTGCCAAGTTGTACCAATCAAATTAGCTTTATTCAGATTAGCCTTACTCAAATTAACACCAGAATTTAGACGCTTTCCGCTCAAATCAGCACCAGCTAAATTAATCCCTGTAAAATCTCTTTCTCCCTGAGTGCAACGCTCCCAAAACTCCTCAACGGCAACAACAGGTTCTCGACATTCCTCAGACTCATCCTCCACATCCTCACAGCTATCCTCTAAAGCAATATCTTCAGCATCCACCGCTAATCCTTCCAAATAATCGGCTCGATCCAGGTAATCCGAACTCGCTACAAACCGCCTTTCTATCTCCTCCTCATTTAATACCTCGCTGCTTTCAAATCGCTCAATTAATTGCTTGACAATTTGGCAGTCAGTCGTGCGAATTCCCACTTCTTTTTCTGCACTTTGGTCGTTGTTAGTCAGCAAGTTATGACTACCCAACATGGCAAAACTAGAATCACAGACTAAAAAGTTTTCGTGAGTTCCCAATAAAGAGAGACAAAATTTATCTGGATATTCGCTGGCTAATTCTTGCAAATCTGCCAAAGCATTGTAGCGCCATCCCTTGCCGATTTTTTGCCTGTCTCCCAGATAACCCCAACCAATATTTATCAAACATCCTCGGTTCAAACACGCTCTAAATTTTTGCAGCAATTCATCATTAATGCTGTTACAATTGAGCCAAGGGCAAACAATAATCAGCCGCTCTTGAGCTAGTGATAAAGCTTCCATCAACACAGCGCGACTGTTAGGACGATCGCATACTAACTGATACTGAAAGTCTGACTTTTGCTTTTCTGTCTCGGTGTCAAGCTCGATCGGTCGATCGGCAATGACAGACATATCGCCATTTCCCAAATCACACGGCTGTTGCAGGGACGCAATTTCAGCCGTCAAACTTTCTAGCATTTGCGGTTCAGGGCGATCGTTAAATCGCTGTTCCTGTGCCTCTAACTGCCTCTTAAGTTTGGCTAAATATTTTTTCAGAATAACTTGCTCTTCTTCAATCTGCAATACTCTCGTGGCTATTGATACTAAATCTAGTTCGGTTTCTGACATAGTGCTACCCTAAAATCAAAAAAACTTAAAAAGCCATGTTTGGGAAATGGGCGAGTCATCAAACATTACCAACTTCCGCCAATTCAGCAGTACCAACAGAATCTTCCTCTTCCCCTTTATCCCCTTCATCAACCACAACCGTTAACTTCAATCCCAAAGCCTTCAGCCAATTAGCCAAAGCATAAATTGTGGCGCTTCCATTCTGCGACAACAAAACATCTAATTTTTCCAGATGCAATGAGGCCTCCTCATCAGACATAATTGGTTCGCCCAGAGCCTCAAATACATCTCGAAGCGATTTTCGCATTATTCCCATCTCTAAATCGCCTTCTTCCTCTTCTTCAAAGATCAGTGAGAGGTAAGCAGCAGCATAATTTGGGTCTTTGAAATTGGAAATTTTAAAAGAATGATAACTATCACTCGTCGGCACTTTGGCGTCTTTCATAATCTCTCCAGTATTCCTGAGCTTTAACAATGTCTTGGTCTTGAGTGCTTTTATCTCCACCGCACAGGATAAGCACAATCGTAGCTCCCGCTTGTCCAAAGTAGATTCGGTAGCCCGGGCCATAGTCAATCCTTAATTCCCAGACTCCTGCGCCAACTGAGCGATAGTCTCCTAAGTTGCCACCGCTAACCCGCTGAAGCCTTTTATCAATCCTAATTTTAGCGTTAACATCCCGCAGGGTTGTAAACCATTCTGCAAAGGGAACTGTGCCATTTTGTCTGATATAACGCTGAATATCTCTGGGTTGTACTTCCATAAAGTCGATCGTACTTGCACCCTCATCTTAATATCGGCGATCGCCCCGTATCCAACCTTCTTCACCAGGGCCAACTCAAGATCGCCGATCGAAAGGAACTCTGCCGTCAGGGGTAGTGTAACGCTCAATTTCTTTCGGTTGCGCTTCCATAATCTTGATTCTAGCGACGATCGCACTCCAATCTTACAGCCCCGCCCGATCGGCCCTTGACTCCATGCGCTACAATTATTAAGAAATCTTTAGTTAGATCCGTTTAACGTTCCAGACGCATTATGAGTCTTCCCATTCGCAACGTCGCCATCATTGCTCACGTCGATCACGGCAAAACCACCCTTGTGGACGCTCTCCTCAGACAGTCCGGGATCTTCCGCGAAGGGGAAGAAATCCCAGATTGCGTCATGGACTCCAACGACATCGAGCGCGAACGTGGCATTACCATCCTTTCCAAAAACACCGCCGTCAGGTACGGAGAAACCCTGATCAACATCGTCGATACCCCCGGACACGCGGACTTCGGCGGAGAAGTCGAACGAGTTCTCGGCATGGTTGACGGCTGTCTGCTGATCGTAGACGCCAACGAAGGCCCGATGCCGCAAACGCGGTTCGTGCTCAAAAAAGCCCTAGAAAAAGGACTGCGCCCGATCGTCTTTGTGAATAAGATCGATCGCGATCGAGCAGACCCCCACAAAGCCGTCGATAAAGTTTTGGATCTGTTCCTCGAACTAGGTGCTGACGACGATCAGTGCGAATTTCCCTATCTCTTCGGTTCCGGCTTAAGCGGTTACGCCAAAAAACACCTCGAAGACGAAGGGGTAGATATGAAGCCCCTCTTTGAAGAAATCCTCGACCACGTACCACCCCCCGTAGGCGACCCCAACAAGCCGCTGCAACTGCAAGTAACCACCTTAGATTACTCAGAATACGTCGGTCGCATCGTCATCGGTCGCATCCACAATGGCACAATTAGAGTTGGTCAACAAGCAGTCTTGATCACAGAAAGCGGCGCGCTTGTCAAATCAAAAATTACCAAATTGATGGGCTTTGAAGGCCTGAAGCGGATAGATATCCCAGAATCTACTGCTGGTAATCTTGTCGCCGTTGCCGGTTTTGCTGATGCGTATATTGGCGAGACAATTACTTGTCCGAACGACCCGCAAGCGCTGCCTTTAATCAAAGTAGACGAACCGACTTTGCAGATGACTTTCTCCGTGAACGATTCGCCGTTCTGCGGTCAAGAAGGTAGTTTGGTAACATCGCGGCAAATTCGCGATCGGCTGATGCGAGAACTCCAAACCAACGTCGCCTTGCGCGTCGAAGAAACCGACTCTCCCGACAAATTCCTCGTATCCGGCCGTGGCGAACTCCACCTCGGAATCCTGATCGAAAATATGCGTCGCGAAGGATACGAATTTCAAGTATCCCAACCGCAAGTAATCTTCCGCGAAGTCGGCGGTCGTCCCTGCGAACCTTTTGAATGTTTGGTGTTAGACGTACCCGAAGAAGCAGTCGGCGGCTGCATCGAACGCCTCGGTCAGCGGAAAGCAGAAATGCAAGATATGCACGTCAGCAGCACCGGTCGCACCCAAATCGAATTTTCAGTCCCCGCTCGCGGTTTGATTGGATTCCGAGGCGAGTTCATGCGGTTGACTCGCGGCGCTGGAATTATGAACCACAGCTTCCTCGACTATCGCCCCCTGGGTGGAGAAATTGTCGCCCGTCGCAACGGAGTATTGATTTCCTTTGAAGAAGGAGTTGCAACTACTTATTCACTGAAAAATGCTGAAGACCGCGGCGTGTTTTTCATTACCCCCGGAACCAAGGTTTACAGAGGGATGATTATCGGAGAAAACAACCGAGATGAAGACATGGAGCTGAATATTTGCAAGTCGAAGCAGTTGACAAACCACCGCGCATCTGGCGGTGAAGAATTGGCGCAATTGCAAGCACCAGTCGATATGAGTTTGGAACGCGCTTTGGAGTACATCGGGCAGGATGAATTGGTTGAAGTAACACCGAAATCCATTCGCTTGCGGAAGGTTTCTAAGAAGTTGGTAAAACGCTAAAACAACTTGTAGGGTGCACAATGTGCACCTTACTGGTGAAACGCTAAAAAAGCTTGTAGGGTGCACAATGTGCACCTTAAATTTTATCTGCCGTAAAAACCTGCCAGAACTTAAAAAATTAAATATTATCCAATTGTGCTTTGGTTATTTTACTTAATTCTCCACTTGAAAGCTGATATTTATCGGTAGCTATTTGCCCCAAAGCCTTTAAACACCATGCAAATAAGGTTCTCAGAGAAGCACAAGTATTCGGATTAGATAAAACCTTTTCAAGATCAAGTCTATCGAGAATTCGGCCGCCGTGTTCCTTTTCATTAAATCCCGAATATATCTGTTTTAGTTCACCTTTGGGATGGCGAATCGTTTCCACATCTCCCTCGTAATCGTTTAAGCTGGTTCCTAACACTGCATTGACGGTAGCAGCATCAGCGAAGTAGTATGCCTCTAGCATATTCACTAAAAAGTGAACTGAAGCACGGTGTTTTTTGTCGCGCAAAATAGGATCAAGTGCATTTCGGTATCTCTCAAAAATTTGTTGTGCTTGATCGGTTCGATTGTGTTCTAGGTCATCCAATAGCAGGACATAAGTACATGGATCTTTTAAGTAATCTCTCGCTGGGAATCCAATTCTTACAACATCATTATTAGGAATCTTTTTACCACTTCCAACCATCTCAAGGTTTTTCTCTGAAGTTCTTACGCCTAGCTGCTCAACCTTGCGAATAACTTCAAAATAGCAAATACCCAATTCCATCAGAGTTCTAAATAACTTGGGAATGTGTTCCTCTTCCGTTTTTCCTGTTACCAGCAATCCAAACTTGAAAAAATAACAGTGCTGGTCACTCGTAGTATCGTGACTCTTCATTAACTTGCTACCTCTAATGCAGATTTACTTTGAGGCGCAATCATCTCAGCCATATATAGCGATCCAGTAGCATATTCTTCTAGTAAATCTTGAATACCTTCTATCTCACTGATCCTTTTGAGGACGGTTTTTCCTTCCTTGTCAAGTTCCGCAGTCAAAATATTTTCTGGTTCAAATTGACTAATTAATACAGGTGAATGAGTCGCAATAAAAACCTGCTTATTCCATTTTTCAGTAGCGAGTTTTACAGCTTTAGCAAAAACAGCTAAAGCCCAAGGATGAAGCGAGATTTCAGGCTCATCAAATAAAATTAGTGAATAACGATTCTGTCCTTCAGAGAACAAAGCTGTGAGATTAATCAGCATCTGGAGATGACCGTCAGATACTCCTGATGATCTAATTGGTTTGCGCCGTCCTTTTTCTAAGAAGTTGCCATAGACTGTGTATCGACCTGTTTGTTCAAAAAACAGATTATCAAAAGCTGGAAAGCTCTCTTGCATAAAACTGATGATTGTATCGTAGCGTTCATCAATGACTCGCTTATCATGTAAATTCCGCAAAACTGACCATAAATTTTCGCACCTGTCTTGTAATCGCTCTCCAGAATCAGATTCTGAACCAAATCGCTTTATCTTGAACAAAGAAGCTGACCGGGAGTTATAGTTGCGAACAACGCGCAATAAGTTGTCTATGTTAGAGGCAGCGGGTTCGCTATTCTCAAATGCTATATATCGGGTTAGGGCTAATTTCTCTGGTTCTCTAAGTGTAATGAATTCTAATTCTTGCAGGTCTGTACGATAAACCTGAGCTTTGTCACTGCCTATAATGCGAACAATCAATTTATTATCATGATTGGAAAAAAGCTTTTCTCCCGCAAAAGGTTCGATTCTACCTGAAGAATAACCAAATGAAACTTCGTATTCACCCGATGGGGTTACAATTTTGATTGATATATTTTCCCCCTCATCGGCTCCATCCCACAGCAGACCAATCCCATGATCTCTCTCAGAAGAAGCTAAATCAACACCCCTGATGGCACAGTCTCGCACAAACCAGATGGTATCGAGTAATGTAGTTTTTCCAGCTCCATTAGGGCCGAAGATAATGTTGAGAGGGTTGATTTGAATGTTTACATCTGCTAGTGAGCGAAAATTTTTGATTTGCAAATGAGTTAGTTGATTTGACATAAGGTGCTATTTATTTTATGATAGTTTTCTATATCATAGTCTGCTTTTTATGTCAATCGACACATCGGGATTCTCATGCCCGATCGCGCGATCGACTAACCGCCACAATATGTTTTAATTTATATTTGAGCAAAATCCAAACAAAGTCAGCCATGAGTCCTAAATCAATAGCCGTAATCAACTTCAAAGGCGGTGTCGGGAAGACTACCGTCACTTGGAGTCTGGGAAATATTATATCCCAAGGAACCGACTTAGAAGTCTTGATGTTAGACTTAGATCCGCAAATGTCGCTCACAGAGGCGATCGGACTTAACGAAAATACAGGTCATTTAGATGATAAGTTTGGTAAGTGGTACGAACAATCTCTCAAGCATAGACTTACAATTTACGACGCTCTAGAAGTCTTTAAAAAAGCCGGACAGAATTTTAAATTTCCCGTTGGTTTCGACACCATTTATCAGATTGACGAACAGTTGCATTTTGTCCCTTCAGTTGAAGAATTGTATTGGTTGGATATCGATGGATTTGAGGGGAAAAGTGTTAAAGACTTCATCCGCAGATTCATCGGCAAAATCGCCAACTCTGCCAATCTCCCCAAATACGACTTGATGCTTTTTGACTGTTCGCCTTCCTTCAGTCTCCTCACCTACAGCGTACTCTCTTGCTGCGACTTAATATTAATTCCCGTCAATCCCGATTATTTTGGTTCTAGGGGATTGAGTTTAGTTTTAAACTCGCTTCAGAAACGGATTGAGCCTTATCCGTTTCCCAAGATAGCAGTCTTTATGAATAAAGCTAAAACCTATGGAGGATTGCTGACAAATGAAGTTCAGTTTTACATGAGAGAAGTAAAGAGACTTTGCGATGAGATATCAAAAGATAATAACATAGAAGTTAGATTTTTAGAATCGACGATTCGCGAAAGCGTCGGGCTAAAACGGGCGATAAATGAGGGAGAACTGCCGCGAGAATTAGTTAGAGAATTTGAAAAACTATGGCGCGAGTGTGAGGAGTATCTGAAATGAGTAAAAAAGAAATTTTGGCGGCTTCCCAACAAGAAAGCGGGGGGTTGGTTGAGGAAATTGGCGAACTTAAGGAAATCTTGCGGGACGTTGCTCGAAAATTAACCCGGCTTGAGACTCAAGTCAAGCGGGGAGTGATTTCTGCTGGCTCAAAAACTTCGGATATTCCCACGGGTGCTGATGTTAATAAACCTGCTAATTTATCGGCTGCCAATGTTCTAGAAGTTTATGAAGAACTGCGTTTACAAGCTAAGAATGGTAATGAAGAAGAGGTGAGGCAAAAGTTGTTGGCAATGAGTGCAACTGACTTGAACTTGATGTGTTGCGAGTTAGGGATGCCGCCCAGCAGCAAGAATCCGTCTCGCAAAAAAATGTTCGAGCTAATTATTGGCAGAATTAAACAGAGTTTGAGGCTGTCGCGGCATATCGACAGACAAACACTTTGAAAATTAGCAGAGGAATCGATAAAATGCGTTTTAACTTGCATTTCCCCCTGGGATATGGAACAGGCAAGATGCCCGTTCCACAAAAGCTTGTTCCACAAGATTTTCAGTTGAGTGTGGGGAGTAGGGGTTGGGCATCTTGGCCGCCCCTGAAAAGCTTGTGGCAAATTCTGCAACTTTTCAGCTTCAATAAATTATGGCCGATAAGTGCGATCGGCATATTTTCACTAACACTCTTAATCAGCTTGTTTTTGAGCCTTCACAGCCCTCCCCCAACCGCAGCCCAAAAACCAAGGATACTAGCGTTTACCGCCCTCCAGATGCGTGGCAGCGAGAACAGATCCCCTTTATTTGCGGTCAATGCTACCAGTTGGGCTCGCCGCGAACTTACACCTAATATAGATGTTATCGCTCCCCTAGTGTGGTCGCCCAACGGCCAGCGACTGGCTTTCGTTGGCGGATACAGCGACATCTATACAGTCAATGCTGACGGTTCTCGACTAACTAAACAGTTTGCTGAGGCTGGTTGCAAAGCAGCTCATTTTGAAATAGCTTGGTTTTCCAACAGCCAGAAACTTGTTTTTGCCCGTTCTTGCAACGGTTTTACCTCTGATACTCCCGGCAGTGAGTCACTTTATATAAGCGACACTTCTGGCATTAAAGGAAGTAAATTAGTTCGGAATTGGGAAGTAGGAGGAGAGCCACCTAAAACAGAAATTTCATCGGAATTTTACCTTTCACCGGACGGCCAGCAGGTAGTATTTGTCAAGGATAAAAATATCTACAAAATGAATGCCGACGGTTCGGAAATGACCAAACTAACTAAAATTGCCGGCGAATATGTATCCGGCGGAAGTGAACTTGTTTGGTCGCCCGATCGCACAAAAATTGCTTTCCTGTTCGGCGCTTATCCGAAACAGCAAATTTACACAATTAATGCCGATGGGACCCACATCAAAAATTTGACAAACAACCCGCAAAATGAGGTTTACAACGTCAAACTATTTTGGTCGCCCGACAGCAGCCGCATTGCTTACTATTACAATAAACCCGGCGATTCATCAGGCGAACAGCAAGATATTTACCTGCTCGACATTAACCGGGGCACAGCAAAGAATCTCACCCAAAAACCCAGAAACTACGACGAATTTTCGTGGTCGCCGGATGGCAATTTTATTGCTTTCGTCACCGGAGAGTTCAACAATCAAAAACTCTACACAATCAAGGCTGACGGGAACCAGCTAAATCAACTCGCTCCTCGGCTAAAACCGTCGGGAATTTCAGAATTAGCTTGGTCTACAGACAGCCAGCAAATCGCTTTTATATTTAACGAAATCCAAGGAGACCAAAGCAACTTGTATGTAATTAATCGGGACGGTTCGGCCTTGACTAAATTGACAAACGACAAGGATTTGAATGCTAGCAATCCGGTTTGGCAACCGTAGTAAAGTTAAGAGCCACAATATGCTGTAGGGGTGGGTTTTAGCACAGATAAACCCAGAAGGGCGGGCTATATAGCAATCCTAAATGATTTGTGTAATTCTTGTAGGGGCAAAACCCACGCCCGGTTGCCCCGCCTTGACTGGGGTAGGCACTCTTAGCAGAGACTGTTGGCGAATGTCTAAGGGGTTTGACCCCTCACACCTTGCCGTCCTGAATAGCCAGAATGATGGTGTAATGAGACACCATATTAAATCATTTATTATGACTCTTCACCTCCGCGACTGGTCATCGATTCCAGAAATGACCGCTTCTATAGCACGAACCTCATTTCCCAAAGGAAACCCATATATGAAAATGCGCGATGAACTCGGAGTGTTGTACTGTGATAGTGACTTTGTAACCTTGTTTCGAGCCGACTGCGGTCAAAGTGCGTTATCACCTGGACAATTAGCATTAATCAGTGTCATGCAATTTGCCGAGGGATTGACTGACCGACAAGCAGCAGAAGCGGTCAGAAGTCGTATTGACTGGAAGTATGCTCTGGGATTAGAAATTACTGATAGCGGTTTTAATTATTCAGTTTTAAGTGAATGGAGAAGTCGGTTAATTGCTGCGGGACGTGAAAGTCAATTACTTGATAAAATGCTAGCACATTTTCAAGATAGGGGATGGCTCAAAGCCAGGGGTAAAGCCAGAACTGACTCCACCCATGTCATCGGAGCCATCCGTAAAATGAACCGCCTCGAATGCGTTGGAGAAACTTTACGTCATGCTTTAAATCAGTTAGCAACTGTTGCCGATGAATGGTTATTAACAGTAGTCAATCAGGATTGGTCTGAGCGTTATGGCACGAGATTTGAGCAATATCGCTTGCCGCAATCTGAAACTGAAAAACAAAGCTTGGTATTGACTATTGGCTGTGATGGTCATCACTTGTTGTCAGCTTTATATGATCCCTTGAGTCCTGAATGGTTGCGCTTTGTCTCTAAGCGGTAGAAATTTTACGCTGTGTCTGGATACAGCAATATGGGTGGTCGGGAGGCAAAGTTTATTGGCGAGAAGCTGATAATTTACCGCCCCACAAGCAGTTAATTACTTCCCCCTATGATACCGAAGCTCGCAATCGGACAAAAAGAGATACTAATTGGACAGGTTATACAGTACATCTTACAGAAACTTGCGATCGAGATTTGCCTCATTTAATTACCAATGTTGAAACGACACCCGCAACCATCGGAGATGTCGAAATGACTCATGTGATTCATCAAGCTTTAGCTGATAAACACCTGTTACCACAAGAACATATTGTCGATACTGCTTATGTTGATGCTCAACACTTGCTCACCAGCGAGACACAATTAGGTATTGAACTCCTTGGCCCTGTACCCTCTGACTCTAGTTGGCAAGAAAAAGCTAAGCTGGGCTTTGAGCTTTCTTGTTTTACCGTTGATTGGGAGCATCGCCATGCTACTTGTCCCCAAGGCCACATCAGCAAATCCTGGCATCAACGCTCGGATAACTATGGCAATCCGGTCATTCAAGTGCGCTTTCGTCGCCCCGATTGTGCTGGTTGTCCTGTTCGCTCTCAATGTACTCATTCGCCGGCACAGGCTCGTGTTCTGACTCTCAAACCTCAACCTCTTTACGAAGCTCTAGCCAAAGCTAGGGCTAGACAACATACCCAGGAGTTTAAACAGCGTTATGCCCTACGGGCTGGTGTTGAAAGCTCTCTGTCTCAAGGAATTCGTGTTTTTGGTTTGCGTAACGCTCGTTACATGGGTCTTGCCAAAACTCGTCTACAACATATTATGACTGCTGCTGCCATGAATCTGTCAAGAATGTGGGCATTTTGGCGCCACATTCCGATTGGCTTGACCCGTGTCTCTCGTTTTTCTGCTCTTTTTCCCTCTGCCTCATCATAGTTTTTTTCCATGATTATGGGATGTTTGGTTTCACCCTTTTTTAATTCGCCAACAGTCTCTTAGCACTACCGCTACATATTTTTACAACTGATGCGAGGATTGCTATATTGCAATACGCTTGGGTTAGTGTTAAAAAAACCGATCGTGCGTAGGTTGGGCGGAGTGGAACGAACCCTCCGTTTCACTCCGCCCAACATTTTCGCTACAATTTTCCACGGGCCCAAGCGTATTGGGCTATATTGGCATTACCCCGGAGCGAAAGCAGGTTACTGAACAAGAAAGAATCCACCAAACTCAACACTCAAAACTCTTCTCAAATTGGGGAAGATGCAATAATTTTTTTCTCATTTAATGCCTGGTGAACTTGCAATTCATTTGACTCAACTTCCTGATGTTTTTCATCCTGCACCTGTTTATCAATTTTGGGCAACTTTAAAATCGCCCCAGCTAAAACCCAATAATACACGGACACTGGATCTACATCCAGCGGATAGTATTGAGTATTGATCGTAATAAATGCAACAAACACCCAAAAACTAGCTCCGTAACTCCGCAAACTTTTGTCCTTGACTGATCGGTAAGCTCTAAAAGTTAGAAAAGCTAAGTGTAAAAGCATGATCTGAAAACTAATCATTCCCGGATAACCGAGTTCGTAGATTAACTTAGGTTGGAAAGTTTCAATTAGCTGCGTGGTACCAAATATTCGCGTTGAATTAGTCGCTCGTCCCACACCTTTACCGAGAGGTTTGTCAATGATAAAATTGTGGCTTTGCTCGAACTGATTAAAGAGAAACTGCTGGGGCGGTGCAGCATTCCAGCGACTAAGAAAACTCTCCCACCGCTGCTCGACAATTCCCGGGTTAATAGCTGCACCGACAAACAGCAGAATCGCCAGTCCTGCACCGATGGGAATAAATCGTTTTAAATTAACTAATTGACCGGTGAGAACTAGCAGGATTGCTGTAGCAAGGGGAACCATAACTAAAGCAGCTCTTTGACCGGAAATAACTGCATTGGCAAATACTAATGCCATGCCCAATAAACCGATAACTCGCCACCAGAATGAAGGATCGCAAAAGGCAGAGGCAAAGGTTAAAAAAGCATTAGAAATTAAAAACCAGGCCCACTGCCAAGGCGCGACAAAAGTTCCCGGCAAGCGGACCATCTTGACTTCTGGACTGAACACCAAAGAACCGCCGACAAAACATCTAGCTTGCAGCGTTGCTTTATATAATTCTGCTCCGGTCATTCCTCGGGTTCCGGCACACTTTCCACTTTGCAGCAACAGGTACTGAATCAAACCGAGAAGGCAGCAAACGATCGCCAAAACGATGTGCATTCGACTAAAAAATACCAAATCCTTCTTAGTGCGGAGCAGATAATAGGTACAAGCAATCAGCGGTATGTAACCTATCAATACTTTTAATCCGAGAATTCCTTGCAGAATTGGTTTGTCGCCCGCCCTAGGGTTGAGCTGCATCTCCCCGTTGACAAAAATTAAAGTCAGCATTGCCATCATCAACAGGATGCTGAAGGTAGAAAGCATTTGTTTGGGAATGAACATGGGCAACTGTTTCTTTTTGCAGCTTTGAATTAGGCCGATGAGGGCTGGTATGTAGAAAGCATCTTTGGCTACTTGAAATGCAGCATTCCCGCCGCCAACTGCGTAGGTAATTGTACCGCTGAAAGGCAGGTAAATTAGAAAAGTCCACAAAGCTTGACGGGGGTATTTGTAGGAAAGCAGCAAGATGGCTGCGGCGGCGCCTCCTGCAATAGCAATCTTAGGGCGGGCTACGAACAACAGGGGAATGCTGAGAGCAACGCTGACTAAGCAGCTTATGGCGATCGCCTGCACCAATTCATTGCGCTTTTGGGAAATTTTGCGTTTTTGTGCAGTTACTTCTTTTTTGCTGAGCGCTGTGGTTTTTTCGCTGTGATTGTGTTTGGATTTCTTGGATTTGCGCTTGGTTTTCAACATATAGCAGAAGCAAGAGGGAAGAAGGAAGAGGGAAGAGGGAAGAAGGAAGAGGGAAGAAGGAAGAAGGAAGTTCGGCAACGGATTATGTAACGGATGTAACGGATGTAACGGATGTCAGTCCGATGGAAGTCGGAAGAAGGAAGTCGGAAGAAGGAAGTCGGAAGAAGGAAGTCGGAAGAAGGAAGAAGGAAGAAGGAAGTCGGAAGAAGGAAGTCGGAAGAAGGAAGAGGGATTTAGTTGTCTAAGAGAGAAAGAAGAAGCAATCGAACCCTTATGTTTGTGCAATTAAGAAAGTCCTCCCCGTCAGGGCGGTTCCTAGAATTTTTATAAGGCACTTATGTAGAAGGCGGAAGACACTGTGATATAGAAGGCTGCAGATGTAGAAGGTAGAAGGCAGAAGGAATAGAAGCGAACAGATTTCTGCAGATGTGGTAACTTATTTTTAAAGTCAAGAACGAAAAAAAGTCTCGGTCGAGATGGTGGGTGTGACGCGGGCACAAATTACACGGGCGACATTGTAGAATATAACTGCTGCATCTATAATGTACAAAAATGTACAAATCTCGAAAAAATAATTTTAATCTAGCGGTGAATATGAAATTAACAAAATTTGTATCGATCGGCATTGCCCTACTTTTAGGAGCAAGCGGGAGCATATTATCTAGCAGCAGTAGAGCATTAGGGGCCGAAAAAGTTGTCCTCACATTTGGCCCGATCAGACAAGGCATCAATATCAGCGACTTAGAAGACTTTGCTAAAAACGGCACGACGACGCCAACCCTCCAACAAATTATCCGGTTCTCCAAAATGGACGCGCAAATGCTGCGGGGGTTCATGGGTTTAGAAATTGGTTTAAAGCCTGCTAATCTGGCGAGGGTAGTTTACAGCACTCCCGGAGAAAAAATCACTGACGACATCGGTCAAGCAATTCGGACTCAGCGCCGCACAGAAAGCGGGAAAGCTTTGCGGGCAGCGGTGATCCTGGCTGCCGGGGACGACGGTAAGGTATCGCTGCTGGAAATCCTGAAAAAGTATCCTCTTAACGAGGTTTACGTAGATGTTGCCAGCCTTCGCACCACTGTTGGGAAAGTTCAGAGTATAGCCGGAACTCTGCGAAGCCTGCTTGAAGATGTGACGCGATCGACAACTCGCACAACTGAAACAACTCCCACCGAAAGTCCGATCGAACCTCGCCGCAGCGTGCAGCCAACAACTCCGCCTCCAGCGCCGCGCCGCGCCGCCCCCTTGCCAGCACCCGCACCGCAGCCGGTGACGCCTGTCAGAGGGCTTTGGTAAAAAAATCATAAAAATGTCCTAAAGGCGGGTTGAAGCGGCTTTTGTGGCATTCTGCAGACACTTTTGAGATCAAATCGGTTAGCCTCGGAATAGTAAATCCGAGTTCACTGTTCACTGTTGACTGTTCACTGTTGACGGTTGACTGTTCACGGCGTCAACAGTCAACCGTCAACATCATGTATGAGTGTAACCGGAAATGATATGAGAGCAAACCCGCCCCCGCCCTACCCCTATCCCAACCCTCAAGAGGGTTAGGACTTTTGTGGAAACTCCAAAGCAATCAATTTTTCTTGAGCAATTTTTTGAGTAACTTAGGAATCTCTGAAGGTCGAGCCGCCACAGGTATGTCCGCCTCTTCAAAGGCAGCCATTTTGTTTGGGGCCGAAACTCCAAAGGCTTTCTGGGCAGCCGCGCGAGAACTGATCAGGATGCCGGCGTGGCCCAAAGACGGCCCCTTGGGAGCGTAGCGGCCGGCCAGATAAGCAACCACGGGTTTGTCGATCGCCGAGGCGATGTAAGAAGCAGCAGCTTGTTCACTCCACCCGCCAACTTCCCCGACCAAAACCATCGCTTCCGTACTGTCGTCTTCGTCCAAAATTTGCAGCCACTGCATAAAAGAAGAACCGACAATCGCGTCGCAGCCAATACAAACCGCCATCGACTGTCCCAACCCAGCCTCCGTCAGTTCTAGGGCAACTTCGTAAGTCAAAGTGCTGCTGCGGCTGATTACTCCCACCGGGCCGGGAGTGTAAAATTCCTTGGGGTGAGTTCCCAGCAGCAGTTTGTCGGGCACAATAATCCCCGGACTGTTGGGCCCGATTACCAAAGTTTCGGTGGCTTCTGCTTTTCTGACTAAGCGCACCATATCCAGAGGAGGCACTCCCCCAGTGACGATCGCGATTTGCCGAATTCCTCCGGCGATCGCTTCTAGAGCCGCATCCAGCACCGAGTAAGCGTCTACCAAAATTACCGCAGTGTCAACGTGACCCACTGCCGCCACTGCTTGTTCTACCAAATCAAAAATCGGAATTCCCTCCACTTCCTGCCCCCCCCGACCGGGACTGACACCGGCGACTACATTCGTGCCGTATGCTTTCATCATCAGGGCGGCGCGGGTGGACGCGGGAGATTCTGTAATGCCCTGTATTAGGACTTTGCTTTCAGGAGTTAAATTCATCTTTCTTCCCCCTTGGAGACTCCCGCTGTACCTGTACCCAGGTCACCGGCGAGAGGAAAAGGGGGGCCAGGTTTATGCTGCATACGAATAACCATCTTTTCTGTGAATAACTGAACAATATTTGTGGCTAATCCCTGACACTAATTCTGAGGCGGAAATATTGAATGAGCCACTGGTTCTTACGGCAACACGTCCAACGTATGTACCAATTTTCTTGCCAGAGGTTACAATCGCTTTGACAATATCTCCCGTTTGAAAACCTTTAACAAACTTAAACCGGGGAACATAGCGAGATGGAAAGCCGAATTTACCAGTGCGGCACCTTTGACGTGTCCCGTGACCAGTTGCTTTGATCGATAGTGGCTTGCTTGTTAAAATATTCAATGACTCAACCTTTCCGATACAAGCTGCATCTAGCCAATGAGTTTTAGGTAAATTTAATTGAATGCGGTTGAACTTCGTTAAGCCACCACTACCTGTAGAAACAGGCAAGCCAGTTGTACGGAGTCGATTAAATAATGTCCAACGAGTTGAGTTAACGGCTGCTGCGTCTTTTAACGGACGTTTTGCTTGAGATAGAATCCGCTTCAAAATCTCTGGCTTTTTAGACAATAATTGCTCAACATCTTGAGTACCTTTCTTTTTGTTGCAAGCATCGCAAGCAAGGCAAAGATTAGAAATGCCATTAGCTCCGCCTTTGGCTTTGGGATGAATGTGCTCGACTTGTAATGGTATATTTATTTCACCACAGTAAGCGCATTTTCTCTCCCATTTGTTCAACAAATACTCGCGGATCTCATAGCCATGCAAAACGCCTTGTTGGTACTCGATTCCAGAAATCTCTGGGTTTTCTAATTGCTGTAAGTCAAATCTGACAAGCTCTTGAGCAATAGAAGCAATGGGGGCGAGTTTCATCAATCTAGTCACCCATGTCAGTGTTGTTTCGACACGATGTTGCAAACTTGGTGCTAACCAACCTTTAGGGCGAGTCCTGT
Organism: Microcoleus sp. T3_B1; assembly: GCF_036700445.1. NCBI lineage: Bacteria > Bacillati > Cyanobacteriota > Cyanophyceae > Oscillatoriales > Microcoleaceae > Microcoleus > Microcoleus sp. T3_B1. Next base: position 39,783 of record NZ_JAUBOX010000013.1, on the reverse strand, counting down.
TTGAGAATCTAGCCCGACGATAGCGGGTATGGCGATTTCTCCTGACTCTACGCAATGAACGGCGAGACTCCAGACTGGCTTTAATAGCTTGTCCTCGCTGTGTTAGCTCTGCACCAAAGATTACGTTTTCTCCTTGTATTAACGCAATTCCAGTAGTTCGAGAGCCAGGATCTATTTTGAGAGTGATTGGTTTTTGCGGTACTGTTACCTCTACTTTCAAAATTAGCGTGAATGGATACCTTTTGAAGACAGCAGCTTTGCCATTAGTTAGCAATTTACGTGCCAATCCGGGGCGGATTGGATTGAGCGGTCGTTTTTTGGTATCAAGTACAAAAACCAAATTAGACATTTAAGTCCTCCCTTACGGGGTAATGTTTGCTTCGTCAATGTTTAAGGTCGGTAACTATCTTAAAAGCACTGGCTTAACCCTTACACCTGTTTAACTTTTAAGTTCTAGAGCGGAAGACTAGCACGCATCCTCCGGTAGGTACTTGAACGCTTACCTTAAACGTAGTGGGCGAACCACTTAGACTGGTCAACTAGGCTCTTTCTGTGCCCGCGCTGTCTCGGTACTCCGAGCAGCGCCGGGTGATTGACCTGTACAGAAATCTCGTTTTTTGCCGATCGACTGCCGCTACTTGGCGGAGGATACAGAAGCGGCCGCGGCCTCATCCAAAGTGCTAGCTAGCTGCACCGGCAACTGTCCCAAACGCTTTTTAACAGCATCAGCATCGATCTCTACCAGCCGCAGCACAACTTGGATGTGGCGGTTAGCGCGAGCTTTCCGTTCCAAATAGCCGGCTACTGCAGCGATTATTTCCTCGGTCTTGGAGGCGCTGCCCAAAATATTTACAAGTATCACCTTAACGCTTTTATCCTGAGCGACTAACTCCAGACCCAACTCCGCGCGATCGCGCAGGGCATTTGCTGCATAGTAGCGGTCTAGGGAACCAATATTCACAAAATTAGCTGGTTTTCCTCCTTGGTGGGTTACAGCATCTAAAGTTGCCATTGTCAGGCCCACTCCGTTGCACAAAATCGCGATATTCCCGTCTAGTTCGATTAATTGCAGGGATTCGGAATTCGAGATTGGGGATTTAAATTTGGGGTCAAACTCCGGCAAGTGCTGAACCTTGGACTGGGAATGGGAGCGATCGCCAGAGGCATGGGGACTTCTTCTTTCCCGTGCCAACCCGCTGCTTTGCCTCTTTCCCGATAGTGCGGCCAAATCTGGATGTCGTCCCAAGGCATCGTCGTTGGCGGTGACTTTACCGTCTAAAGCCATTACCTCTCCCCTTGGACTGATGCCGAGAGGATTGATTTCTACTAGGTCTAAATCTTTTTCGACAAACAGCCGGTACATTTTTTCGACAATGGTGCTCACCGATTGAATCAAGTCTCCCTGCAATCCCATTTTCAGCGCGAGACGCCTCGCGTAGAATGGGGAAAATTCTTGATCTACGGCAACTTGCTGCATTTGCTCGATCGACCCTTCGACATCCATACCTCCTTGGCTCGAACCCAGAAGCACCGGGCGGCGCGCTACGGGGTCTAGGAGTACCGCTAAGTACAATTCTTGGTCGGCGTTGTACTTTGCTTCTGCCAGCAGGACTTGGGGATATTCATCCTCGATCGGCAAATTAAAAATTGTTTGAGCGGCTGCTACTGCATCGATCGTATTTTCCACAAACTTGATACCGCCCGCCCGGCCCCGTCCCCCAGCCCGCACTTGCGATTTGAGTACAACGGGGTAAGGAATTTTCAGTCCTTTGAGGTCGGCGGGATTGTCAATCCGCTGCGACGGCAAAATCGGAATTGCCATCTGGCGAAATAAAGATTTAGCTTGGTACTCTAACAAATCCATTTATCAATTACGGGTGACGGGTAGTTGGCAACAAGCAATTCGTCCTAATTGGCAATTCATAATTAATAGATAGTAATTGGTTTTTTGTCAAGTTAAAAGTTAAAAATTCTCGCTTTTATCTTTTAATTTTAGACTTTTGTATTGCCGATTACTTATTCGCTATTACCGCTCGCCGATTACCTATTACCTAAGCTGTTTCAAAGTGTTTTTTTCTCGGAATTGCCAAATTTTACTCTTAGGCTCTGGCGGGGAGATATTTGGCGAGCGTTGGTGTTTTTTTGTCTCAGAAAATCTTCGGACGTTCGGCCATACTGTGCCGAGATATTTCTGCGAATTGTTTACTTGAGGCTATTAACAGCGCCTTGATGGACGGTTTTGACCCATTTGAGCCGCTTGGGCCGTACCGCAATCCGAGCCGTCACAGTCCCTACCAGCAGCCAGTGGAACATATACACAGTACCCCGCAGCGTTTGCAGCAAGGTGAGAAAAACTCGCCTTACGTCAAATTTGGTCTCTTTGCGAGTGCGGCGCAAACCGACAAACATTCCCACCACCGACAAGGTAAGGGTCATAAAAGTTATGGGACTGGCGATCGGCATCCGGCGCAGCGCAATTGACATCACAAAGTCGGGTAGGGCTACTGTGGGTAAGAAATATTGAGATACCCAAAATCCAAATAAATCCCAAGTTTTCCCAGTTCCCATGCGGTTCCGCCAAATTAGGCGCCAGTAGTCAAGATAACGCTGATAGCCACCTTCTGCCCAGCGATTGCGCTGATGCCACAGGGCGCGAGCGTTAGTGACTCCTTCTTCTGACACGGCTGGGAAAGGGAGAAATTCAATGTCCCATCGGTTTAGGTGCAGCCTCACCGTCAAATCCAGGTCGTCGGTAATCGTCTCCTCGTTCCAGCCTCCGCAGCTTTCCAAGGCAGTGCGGCGCATGAATTGGCCGTTACCGCGCAATTCTCCAATGCCGCCGATCGCAATCCGCTGCTGCTGGAAAAAACTGTCGAGAGCCATTTCTGCTTCTTGGCCACGAGTCCAAAAATTTACCGAAGCATTGGCGATGGCTTTTCTGACTTGCACAGCGCCTACCTTTTCTCCTTGGAACACTGGCAGCACCCGGCGCAGCAAATCCGGCGTTACCGTCGCGTCGGCGTCAAATATTCCGACAAATTCCCCGCGAGTCAGCGGCAACACTTGATTCAGGGCTCCCGACTTGCCGCCGCTGGCATTTGCTCCCCTGCGAAATACTTTGAGCTGGGGGTACTTTTTGGTTAGCTGTTCCAATACTAGCGGTGTGCCGTCGCTGCTGTGATCGTCGATCGCCCAAACTTCGTAGCGGTCGATCGGATAATCTACATTGCAGATGGATTCTACGAATCTGGCAATCACCGCTTCCTCATTTTTCGCTGCCACCAGCAGCGACACGTAAGGCCAATCCTCTCGACTTTCATCGGCAAGAGGTGGCAGTGCGGGCTTGGGTTCGGCAAACAAAACTCGAAATGCTTGCATCCACAGCAATCCCGTCAACCCCCACACTACCCACGCACCCCAAGAAATCAAGTGCAGGGCGATCGTGCCGGCCCAAATCGCAGTCAGCACTGCGGCGGCTTTTCCGCGCCGTCCCCGGTACAGATTTTGAGGAAAAGAGGGAGTTCCCGGCACAGACACCGCAACCGGGAGCTCTGCTTTTGTTTCCGCGTCAAACACCTTGTCGCCAATGTCTGGTATAGCAAATACTTTGCTGAGCTTCGAGTGCGAGGTCAAACTCTTGAGCTCTTCTTGAGCTAAATCAGAGATGTCTAAGTTAAGCTCGCTGCGAGCGTCGTTTTCTGGCCAAGAACTCTCCTGCATAGGTTACTTGATTCAACCACCAATAGTTTTTGATTTTAGATATAAGCATCTACTGTATCAGTTTCTGGGCTTTTGTCGAAAGCGGACGGGAGGACAACCAGCGGGTTAGGTGTTTGTACGGCCCTGGTAAACGGGTACTGCATAGAGTATTTGGGTTGACTTTTGCTTGCGATCGACCTGGAATATCTGCTAGTTTTTTCTGGGGATCTAAACTATCTGTTAGTAATAATTGTCTGAGGTGGAAATATGTCTATTCCTCAACTCAAGCCAGCCGACGACAAAGAAGTGAAAGTCTACGCGCCTTTCTGTCAAGAGCCCAGGCGCAAGTTTTTGCCGCACGCGATTGCGCTCTACAAGCTCAAAAGCTTGGAGGGAGCAAGAAAAATTGACGGCGGGGACAGCGTGCCGTTTGTCGCTAGTTGGAATATCTCGTCGCTGCCGATCGACTTAACCCGCTGTCGGGTGTTGTTTGACGGCAATGCTGAACTCAGCTACGAAGTGACTATGCAAAGCTCTGAGTTTGTTAGTTGCTTAATTGAGGTTCTCCTGACTTTTCAGCGAACTCGTACCGTCGATTTTTCTAAAACATTTTACCGCAAGCTGATGCGAATGGATGAATAACTTTCACCGCAGCCACACTCCCGAAAGTCGGCAATTGACAATCAAGCAATTTAATCCGGGGCCCCCGGATTGATTCGTGGATCTAGAAAAAAGCTCCTCGCTCCCGATCGCCAGCCCCCGGATTTATCAGTGGGGTTGCTTTCTTCAATCTAAAATCTAAAATCTAAAATCTAAAATCGATTGACGGGCGCTATAACTGGCGCACCAATAGTGTAACGCCACGACGGCAACATTACATGATTGGTGCGCCAGTCCTATTTGAGAAGTGGAAATAGTAAGGGAGTTGTTGGATCATTCTCAATAATCTTTGGGGATCAGCACTTATCCCCATTGCTAAAGTAAATCTACAGCAGTTTTCAGTTGAGCGTGATACAGATTTCGCGTAGGGATTCAGACAAAGCCTGAGTCCCTACCTGTATTTCATCCAATTGAAAACTGCTGTATTTGTTGTGGGACAAGCCCAAAAGCCTGTTTCGGACATTGGTGCTGTGCGAGTACGCGCGAGCGAAGCTATCGCCGTGAGGCGAATCGGGCCGTCCGATTTCGTTCAAATTTTGCGACTCGGTAGCTGAGAGGAAAGGGCTGTAGATCCGCTCAAGGAAACTCAATCTACAGCCCTTGAACTGCGATCGGCCTAGCATCGCAATCAGCCTCTGGGCTGCCGAAATTCCAGCCCACGCCGCCCGACAATTTATGTATTGAGAAGCTAGAACCCGGATTCTAAGCAGCTTATTGCTCGCAGTGCCACCGATCAGTTTTAACGCGGGCGATCGCACTAATAATTAATAACTAATCATACAACCTATCCATTTTTAATTATATGCAAAACTGCTTAGGCAAGCACCGTACTCTCTTCCTATACAATCCTCTATTTAGCCACTAAAAAAACTATCTTCAACCCTCTAAGTAGGCTTTTAATGTAAAATTAACCATTTTTACCGTGTTATTTTTACTCGATAAAATTCGAGGTTGATATCTCAGCGAGGCAATCCGAATGCCTAAAAGTATTACAATTAAAATCGGCTTTCAAAGGAATTATGGGCGATAAATACTTATCAAAACCTGCTGGCAAAACAAACAATTGAAAAAGTGGTTTCCCAAAATCAAGTAAAAAGAATGGGAAGAAAAGGGTTGCGAACAGGTGAATAAAAGTTTTCCGCAAAAAAACAATGTGCCCAAAAGCGACAAAATCGAGTATAATAGTATTGCCAAATTGAGGATCAGTTCAGAAATACTGTAGAAAAAACTAAATTTATTGAAATAGACAGGTGCAAATTGAGGATTGAAGGCGTACCAAAATTGACTAAATATTTGCTGATCGGTTCCACAAAAGCTTACAGCGGCAAGTCGGCCATCGCCCTGGGGATGGCACTCGGACTCCGGGGAAAAGGACTGGCCGTCGCCTACGGCAAACCTCTGGGAACCTGTTTCAGCTCGCCCGGAGCTGGGATCGAGGACGAAGACGTGCGGTTCGCGGTAGAGACGCTGAATCTCTCAGAAAGCCAGATGCCGTCAACACTGCTGTATTTGGATGAAGAGACGGTTCACAAGCGTTTGCGGGGAGAAGACAAGACAGATTACCGCCAGTCTTTAGCGCAATATTTGCAAGCTCCCAGCGGAGACTTGGCGCTGTTAGAAGGCCCAGCTAATTTGGAGGAAGGCAGTCTGTTTGACTTGTCTTTGGCTCAAATCGCTGAGGCAATTGATGCCTCTGTGCTGTTGGTAGCCCGCCCGATCGATCTGTATGTAGACGATTTGCTGTCGGCTAAACAGCGTTTGGGTTCGCGGTTGCTGGGCGTGGTACTCAACGACGTTCCCTCGGACAAACTCGAATCCGTAACGGCGACTGTGCGGCCTTTTCTGGAGGCTGCGGGTATTCCAGTTTTGGGAATGCTGCCGAGAAGTGCTTTGCTGCGAAGTGTCAGTGTCAAAGAATTGGTGCACCAATTAAAAGCTGATGTGCTGTGCCGTCGAGACCGTTTGGACTTGATGGTGGAAACCTTGACAATTGGCGCGATGAATGTTAGTTCGGCTATGAAGTATTTCCGCAAAGCGAGAAATATGGCGGTGGTGACGGGGGGCGATCGCACGGACATTCAGCTAGCGGCTCTGGAAAGCTCGACTCAGTGCTTGATTTTGACAGGTCACTTGCCTCCTTCTCCCCTGGTGATTGGCAGGGCAGAAGAAATGGAAATTCCGGTTTTGTCTGTTGATTTGGATACCTTAACCACGGTGGAAATTATCGACAGCACCTTTGGCAGCGTGCGCTTGCACGAACCGATCAAGGTGGAATGCGTTACTCAGCTAATGGCAGAACATTTTGACCTTGAGGGCATGATGGCATCCTTGGGCCTGAGCGATCGAGTCCATTAATAACACAGCCGGAGCTGAGGGAAGAAGGTATTCGGCAGAGAGAACTTTTTGTTTAAATAAATAAAAAGCTAAAATTCTTAAATTCTCAATTTTTCTTGAATTCTACCTTGAGCTCCGGCTGGCCAATGTCGGAAGACATTCTGCCTTCTGGCTTCCTCAAATCTCCCGATCCTCTAGTCTGATCCGGTAAATCAGCAATTCTTAACTTCTTTTTGGCGGCAATGGCTAGTGAGTCTGCTAAAATCCACAACGTAGTTTTATTTAATTTAATAAATTCTTTGAGTCAATCAATTGAGCTACCCAGAGTAGATGATTTTTTACAAGAACTAGCGGCGATCCAGCAAACCAGCTCCAAGCGGATTGCTCTTTTGGGTTCTCGCCACGTTCCTATTACCCACCAGCAGCTAATTGAGATGCTGAGCTACGCCATAGTTCTGGGAGGCAATCAGCTCATCACTTCTGGCGCTACAGGCACCAATTCAGCCGCAATTCGGGGGGCAATGCGAGCAGATCCTAATCTGCTGACGGTGATTTTGCCACAAAGCATGAGTCGCCAGCCTCGGGAGTCTCGCGACCAACTCGAACAAGTGATACATTTGGTAGAAAATCCCAAAAATGATAGCTTGTCTCTCCCGGAAGCAAGCGCCATGTGCAATCAGGAGATTATTTCTCGCTGCCAGCAACTGATATGTTTTGCTTTTCACGAAAGCCACACTTTGCTGAAAACTTGCCAGGATGCGGAGGAACAGCGCAAGGTGGTTACTCTGTTCTATTTTGATTGAACTGCGAGGCGGATGATGCTGTTGGGATTACCTGTGTCGGTTATTCTGCTTGATTGTATTGCAGCTGCTGCTGCGCTGGTTTACGCACCGTTTTTGGTGGTTGCGTTCGCCCGCTTGCAGCTAGGCTACGATCAAGCAGCCCCCCGCGCTATGTTTGAGAGGTTGCCTGCTTACGCTCAGCGGGCAACTTGGGCTCACCAAAATTCGTTTGAGACGTTTATGCTGTTTTCAGCGGCGGCTTTGATGGCTTTTGTGACGGGGGTAGATTCGGAACCGGCGGGTTGGGCTGCGATCGCTTTTACGATCGCCCGGTTGTTGTTTTCGGTTTTCTATATTCTGAATGTGCCACTGGCGCGATCGCTCATGTTTGCGATTAGTTCTTCTTGCACTGTTTCTTTATTCTATTTCAGTTTAATGGCTGTTAACGGCTAATTTTCAGTAGTCATTGGTTATTGGTTATTGGTTATTGGTTATTGGTTAGTTGTTAATGCCCAATGCCCTGTTTGGCCAATGCCCAATGCCCAATGCCCTGTTTTGCCAATGCCCCCTTACCAATTACTAATTTATGGCTGCTAGTTATTCCTTTGATATTGTCAGCGAGTTCGATCGGCAAGAATTAGTTAACGCTGTTGACCAAACAACGCGAGAAATTCAAAGCCGCTACGACTTAAAAGATACCAAAACTACCGTAGAATTGGGCGCAGAATCCATTACGGTAAATACGGACAGCGAATTTACTCTCGACGCAATTCACACTGTTTTGCAAACTAAAGCCGCCAAGCGCAATTTGTCTCTGAAAATTTTTGATTATGGGAAAATTGAAGCTGCTAGTGGTACTAGAGTACGCCAAGAAATCAAACTGAAAAAAGGGATTGACCAGGAAGTTGCCAAGAAAATCACTAAATTAATTCGAGATGAGTTTAAAAAGATTCAAGGTTCGATTCAAGGTGATGCAGTGCGCGTTTCGGCTAAGGATAAGGATGATTTGCAGTTGGTGATTCAACGGTTGAAGCAAGAAGATTATCCGATGGCTTTGCAGTTTACCAATTACAGGTAAATTTGATAGTTTTTCGGGACTTCAGTCCTCATCCGTGGTGACGAATCAGGACTAAAGTCCTGACTACAAACAAGTTTTTATCGACTTAATATTAAATATCTAAACCCGTGACTGTTAAGTCGGGAGGATGTTCGACAACAAACTGGTAATATAACTCTTGCTTTGCTTGCGGTGGCAGAGACATTATCCATTCTAGTAGTCCCATTTCACCTGCTACTATCTTCGGATTAGTGAGAGTCGATCGCACTTTAATTTGTTCATTACGGCTGACGGGCAATTGCTCTTTTAGTGTCAGGTGTATCTGCACCTGATGCAAGTTTGTCACATTTAAGCGATAAGCGTAACTCGTGCGCCTCTGCTGACCGATCAGTTTTTTATCTACTTGTCTTTCTACTAATTCCCGCTCTATTTTTAGCCCTTCATCTATTCCTAAATTCAGTTTATATTCTTGGCCGGGGGAAACATTTTCTAACTGCACAGTACCAACAAAAGTGTTGTCGCGAAAGATATTTGCTTTACCGGGAAGCAGAGTTGCGCCTGTCAGCGGATTCACAACAACTGCTTGCAAATAGGCAAAACTGACTAATCGCGGAACTGCAATATATTCAGGTTTAAAGGGATAATTTTCGCCGAAAATAGTGACTTTGTGCGGCGTGCCGTCGCTGGGAATCTTAGTATTTCCGCCTACTTGAAATGAGACTGTACCGCCTTCTCTAGATACTTGGGCTGTGGCTATTTGAGCTGCTAGGGGCGCTCGTGTTATGGAGCGTGAACGGCCTGCAAAACCTTCAGATAATACCTCTTCTAGGTCTAAAAAATCATTCTCTGATGAACCCCTACCAAAAAATTGCTCTGGCTCGGTTTTATCAATATACCAAGGTTCTAGTTTTGGTGGGAGAGTTCCCATTCCGGGTTTGGCTGTAGATAAAGTAAGCCCTACTCCCGTCCAATCTTCGCCGGTATTTTGATTGACTTCGGCTAGGTAATTGAGATTAATTTGGTTGTTGGTAGTGTTTACTCGCAAGTCGTAAAGGGGAGTCCAACGGGCTCGCGTGACTACATAGGAAACTTCTAGTTCAAAATTCCCGCTGCCACTGGGTTCAATGGCAACAATGATGTTAAAACTTTGCTGCGAATGGGGAGTTTGTACTTGCCCCAACTGCTGCTGCAAAGCTTTTATTTGCTTGTCTATTTCGCGCTGCTGTTTTTCGTGTTGGGCGATCGCACTTACATATTTTAGGTAATTAGTTCCTAAAAAATTGAGCAATTCGCCAGTTTCGTTTAAACCTACCTGCTGTTTGGCGATGCTGCTGGAAAAGAAACCGACGCTTTTTTCGCTCAAACCTTCCACAAATTGGAGCTGAATTTTTCGGGCGGTTATTTTGTCGTTAATTCCCCGTCTTTGGGTTTGTAACTCCTTAATTTGTTGGGTTAATTCGGCAGTGCGATCGCCCACTGGTTCGCTGCTAAACACTCTGTGGCAGCGCACTCCCAGCAATCGCACAGCAACTGTACCCGCACCCGTGGCCCTGACTGACTCTGTGTCGAGGGTTGCGGGGAGAGAGGCGATCGCCAATTCTCGCTCGTTTCCCGTCAAAGCGACTGTACCGCGCCGCGTCACCAAAGCGCGATCGGTGTAAACTGTAACTTCGGATATGCTAGTATCTAGTATTTTAATCGTATCAGAATTAAGTATTTCTGAGTCAGTCATTGCCAGTTGCTCCTATTTAATAACCGTTTAGTCGATCGAGCATTTTTCAAAGTAGTTTATTAATCAAACTCAGAAGTTATTGGATTATCTACAGCGGGGGAGGGCGGGTTGACGAGCTCATTAGTTTTATACATTGATGGTTGGTCAAACCCGCCCCAACAGTTGGATGTTCAAAATGGTAGCGCGGGGGTGGGCAGGTTTATAAGATCGTTAATGTTAGGCATTGATAGTTGGTAAAACCCGCCCCAACGGTTAATTTTAGCTCAGTGGTTCGATTCCTGCCAAATCCAAAATTTGAGGAATTAAATCTTCTCGTTTGACGGCCATCATGTGAACTCCTTGACAAATCTGCCGCGCTAGCTTGACTTGTTCGGCAGCAATTTTTATGCCTTCCTGCAAGGGTTCTGGAGCTTTAGCCAAACGGTCGATCGTCTCTTGTGGGATGTGAACTCCCGGCACGTATTTTTTAATAAATTCAGCATTTTTAGCTGATTTAAACAAAAATATTCCTGCTAAAACTGGCTTGTTGCAGCCTGCAGCAACGTGGTGCATAAACTTATCCAAAACTTCAAAATCAGTAATTAATTGACTCTGAAAAAACTGTGCTCCAGCCTCTACTTTTTTCTCAAATCTACTTTGCAAACCCGACCAACTGGGGCATTGCGGATCGACGGCAGCACCGACAAATAAATCGGTAAATCCGTCTGTTAAAGGTTTGTCATTCCAGTCTTTGCCGCCATTCATTTTCTGAATGACTTGTAACAGTCGAACTGATTCCAAGTCGAATACACTTTTTGCTTTCGGATGGTCGCCCGCTTTGACGGGATCGCCTGTAAGTGCTAATACATTGCGAATGCCTAAAGCGTGGGCTCCCATGAGATCGGCTTGCAGGCCAATTTGATTGCGATCGCGACAAGCAACTTGACAAATTGGCTCAATTCCGTGCTGAACTAAAATCGCCGAAACTGCTAGGGGGCACATTCCCAGCACTGCGCGACTCCCGTCGGTGATATTAATGGCGTGCACTCTGTTTTTGAGGCGTTCAGCCATTTGAATTGTGTGAGTCATGTCGCCGCCTTTTGGGGGGGCAACTTCGGCGGTAATTATAAATTCTCCGGGGGTGGTGCAGGCTGTGCGAAAACGGTTCATGATTATTTGTCTGTTATGGGTTATTTGTTATTTGACAGTTGACAGTTGTTAGTTGACAGTTGACAGTTGACAGTTGTTAGTGGGTAGTTGGCAGTGGTCATTCTTAACCAGTAACCAATAACAACTAACCACTAACAACTAAACAGGTAAAGAATAACCGAAAGCTGTCTTAACCTTAGTTAGAGTTTGATTAGCAATAGCTTCTGCTTGTTCTCTTCCACGACGTAGTACAGACTCTAAATATCCCCGATCGTCCATTATTTCCTTGTATTTATCCTGAATAGGTTTGAGGGCATTAATTGTCGTCTCTGTCAGCAAGGGTTTAAAATCTCCCCAACCCATGTTTTCACACTCTGTTGCTACTTCTTCCTTAGATTTGCCGGAAAGCAGGAGATAAAGTGTCAGCAAATTTCTAGCTTCGGGGCGATCGGGGTCGTCAAAAGTCAAACCGCGCACGGCATCTGTCTTGCAGCGCTTGATTTTTTTGGCGATCGTATCTGGCGAATCCAATAAATTAATTCGACTTTGTTCGGAAGGGTCAGATTTCGACATTTTGCGCGTGCCATCTGTCAAACTCATCACCCTCGCACCGTCAGTCCGAATTAACGGTTCGGGAAGTTTCAATACTGGCTTTTCGGGTGTGCCGAATTGGTGATTTAATCTGATGACAATATCGCGGGTGAGTTCCAAATGCTGTTTTTGGTCTTCTCCCACTGGCACTTTGTCGGCATCGTAAAGCAAAATGTCTGCTGCCATTAACACCGGATAATTTAGCAAACCGGCGTTGACATTTTCACCTTGTTTAACTGCTTTTTCTTTAAACTGAATCATATCTTCGAGCCAGTTAATCGGCGTAATACAGTTGAGCAGCCATGCTAGTTCTGTGTGCGCCGAGACGTGGGATTGCACGAAAATAGTAGAATATTCTAAATCGATGCCGCAAGCTAAATAGAGTGCGGCGATCGTGTATGTGTCGGAGGCTAGAGTTGCTGGATTGTGCGGTGCGGTAATTGCGTGCAAATCGACTACGCAGAAGTAATTTTCGTACTGACTTTGATTTTCTACCCAGTTGCGAATGGCACCGAGATAATTGCCGAGGTGAAGATTGCCGGTTGGCTGAACTCCCGAAAGAACGCGCTGTTTGCCCATGAGGAAAGAATAGAATTGAACTCACATTTCTATATTGACACGTTATTTTGATTTAAGATACTCTTGGTTGAAATTCGAGCGATCGGCAAGGATCTAAATCCCAGCCTTAAAAAGCTCGCTGTCAAGTGTCAACTGTCAACTGTTTTTCGGTTTAGTGCGCCACCAAGTGAGGCCGGCTGCGAAAAGAGCGATAGCAAAACTCAAGGCAAACGAAAATAGAAAGGGATGCCATTGCATTAAAATTGGGATTTGATGGTTTTGCACTGTCTGCAATACTTTGTCTGTGCCGCTGGAGGCTGCGATGCCGCCGGCTGCTAAACCGACGCCGATCGCCTGTACTGTGCTTTCTAGGCGATCGTCCCGATTTTTCTCTGCTATCTCGCTGTTGCGGAGTGCGATTTGGTTGGTGCGATCGCTCCTGGCTTGTTCTATTTCTACTATGCCGCGAATTGAGGCGAGCGCCTGTTCGATTAAGCTTGTTCCGTGTCGGAAATATCCTAAGTCTCCGGCAATTTGCGATCGCATATAAGGAGCCGTTTTTCTACTGAAGTTATTTAATATTGATAGTTCTTCCTTATCAATTCCTAGTATATCACAAATTTTCGACAAAATGTCAGTGTAATTGTTAAGATTTAGCGCAATTGTATTGTCATAATCTTCGAGTTTCCGCAGCAGGCGAGTATAAGTTACTGCTTTGCTGAAGAGTTGCTTTAACTGTTCCTGAAATTCCTGCAATTGGGCGGAAGTTAATACAGTTCCTCTGGAAAATTGAGCCTGCAAAATCTCCATATTTTTCTCAATGATGCGGTATTCGCGATCGAGTTCGCGGTAAATCTGGCGGCTGTCTTGAAAAGCTTTGATAATTTTGTTGCGGTGAAATAGTAGGTCGAGTATTTCTTCCTGGCAAGTGTTAAAATCCTTGTCGGTTTGTTTGTCGGAAAGCAGCCAGACAAGCAGGTGGCGGTAATTCGCAATATCGCTAATTGAACCGTATTCAAAAATCGGACTACCGAACAGTTTACTCGCTCGGTAAAATACAGGCGGCGAGTCGCCCTGAAATAAAGCATCGCGACATTTATCGGCGAGGGGTTTGAGGGAATCTAAATTATTTGGTGAGTTTTCGGGAAGCCATGCGGTAATCAGAAGAGTTTGACCTAAAAAGTTATCATCTCCACTGATGAGTAAGGCTTGATTTGGGTTGAATTGCTGGATTAGATCGACATCTATATTATCAGCAGTGCCGTCTTCCGGGCAACCTATATTTAAGCAGAAAGCATAGCTGTCTTGAATTTGTAGCGGTTGGGCAAAACCTTCTACGGGCGGATTGCTGTTAAATCGTAGTGCGACTGTTTGCAACAAATCCTCGCGGTAGCTGTGGGAATTTTGCGGGAAAACTAGGTTGGATGTTAGCTGTTTATCGGTGAAGTTGGCGAGGATATTGTCGCAGTGTTTCCACAGAGGATTATTGCTGCCCTGACTGTCATTGTACAGTTGGAAAGCATATAAATAGACATTGGGGGCAGAAATTTTGTCGCTCATGTTATTGGCGCGGTGGCTGTGAATTGGGGAGGCGTTTTTTGAGGCTTTCGGGTAACTCTGGATAGCGGTTTAATAGTTTTGGTTCTTGCTCTTCTTTTTTGGTGGGTTGGGGTTCTGGTTTTCTATTAATAATTGAACGGAGGGTATCTCTGATTTTAGGATATTTTTTGCACCATATCCCAATAGTATCCGCTACTTCCTCATCAGATTCATCAACCATCTGAGATATCATCTGGTTGAGGTTTGCTAAATCTTCTACTGCTCCCACATCCTCTAATAATTCGGCTTTAGTCTCAAAAACTTGCAGAAATGCTGATATATAACGTTGGTCGTCATTCATGGCAGATTTTCTATTGTGTTAATTGAATTTGGAGATTTTTAGGATTTTTGTTCGAGCATTGTCTCTATGTGAATTCTATGATACCATCGGAGACAATTTAGTGTCAATTTTTTTAGGAGTTGCAAGCATTGACCTCAAGTGATGAAGTAATTCAAGGTGCGGGATTCACGGTCAAATCTAGTAAATTTGACTTCTTTTTTGGTCGCGTCACCTCTACTCCCACAAATACTAGGCGGTCTTTAGATAATTTAAGAGATTTGAGAACGCTAGGAATTGACGAAGTATCTGGGGGGAAAGAAAAGCTATTAGAAATATTTGCCGAAGGATTAAATGCACCAGAAGTTGAAGGCGATCGAACAATTAACGAATATGGCGCAAACATTTCTCGTAAAGTAGAATTGAGAGGGGGAGAAAAACCGGGGGCGATTGTGGTTCGATATTTTTATCCTGAAGGCGACTTAGATGCAAATCCTCAAGTTACTTCAATTGTACCGTTAATTTATCAATAACCAGCTACCATGAAAATTGAAACTATTAGCAAATCAGAATTCGACAAAATTCCAGGCATTCGGCAAATTATTGGCCACGAATACGCTCAAACATTTGCTTGCCTTGACTTGGGGGAAGTTTTGGGATGTTACGGACTGAGTTGGCGGGGTCAATTAGTTGAGTTAAGTATCGAGCATTCTCACGAGAAAAAGATGCTATGGATGGGAATTGAACAGCAGTTAGTAGCTATTTGCCTGGAAAGCGGCCGCATTTGTCTGGCAATGCCTTTGACGGGTAATTTAATTCAGATGGCTGTTATTCACAAAGTAACTGCTGTTTTGACTGAAAATGAGATATTATTATTTAACTCGAATGGTTCCCTCAGATTTAATCGCGGATTGCCCGATGTTCCCGAACAATTTTCGGCGAGCGATGATAACTTAGTAATTGAATTAATGGAGGGCGATCGTTTCAGCTTAAATTTGCAAACGGGACAATTCCGAAAATTAGTTGGGGAGGTTTTAAGTTCATAAAATCACCTATTTCGATAAATTTGTAGGGGCGGGTTCGCCGATGTTTTGGAATCAAACCAACCAACTAATAAACCCGCCCCCACCCACGATGCCGGGGCGGGTTTTTGAGATTTACGGTGTGGTTTCACAGACAGTCGCGAACCCGCCCCTACAGCAATTATATCTATTTTTTACAATATCAAATCCCCAATTTTAACAAATTTGTAGGGGCGGGTTCGCCGAGATTTATAAATCAAACCAACCAACTAATAAACCCGCCCCCACTCATGCAAAAAACCTTTGGGTTATTGTCCAACGGCACAAAAAGCCGCCCAGTATACAGGGGATTGGCAAGGGCGATCGTCATCATCGTAATCGCGTTTATAATTCTTTTGAATCCTGTTTTTACTTTCACTATCCAGTAACTTTGAACGCTCGGCCCAATCTACCAAATCTTGCACCGTTGCATCCCGCAGCCACATTTGAGACTCCCGCAAAGCAATCGCCACAGGCGGGCGAGTTTCAGACAGCAAAAGTTCGTAAAACTTAATCATCAAAATCGCGGTAGATACATCATTCACCGTCCACAAAGTGCTAATTATACTCGTTGCCCCGGCATATAAAAAACCGCTAGGCAATCCGATATACTCATCAGTGCTATTTCTAATATCCGTTAACCCTGTTTCGCAGGCGGAAAGCGTAACTAAACTGCACTTACTCAGCGGCAAATCAAAGATTTCTTCCAGCGTCAGACATTTTTTAATGTCCAACAATTCGTCTTGGGGAGAACGAATATAACTTTTGTTTTCGGAGTCAGTACCATCGGTGGCAGTTTTTGCCCCAGCTAAGATTAAAGCTGATTTCCGGGGATTGGAAAAATCGAAAAAGCCGTGACAGGAAAAGTGGGCGATGTCGGCATTGTGCAACGCTTCAAGCTGTTGCTGCAATCCTGTCTTACTTGCCTTTTCCCGAATCAAAACTTTGGCAGGATTAAAGGATTTGGCAATTGCTTCAACTTCGATGTCGGTGAAGTCTAAATCTGCTGTCGGGTTTTGAATGGCAAACAATCTTGTGGGTGATGACTCTTCCCCAGTCGGATTTACCCGCTGAGATAATTGTAATAGCTGACAACTGGGAGTATATCTCACACCGCCTGGGAAAAGTTCGAGGAGACTGCCAGTTTCTTCTACATTTTGTCTTAGCCTTCGGCTGCTTAAGGCGTGAAGCGGGAATAAGTGCAAATATCGGAAGGGAACTAATATCAAGCGCTGGCAGTTTTCGGGGAGTATAGAAATTATTTCATCAATGTGCAATATTTCAGCTAATTTTTCCAGGCGGGTTTCTAGCTGATTTATCCAGTTATCAGGGTGATTGATATAGTCGTCGATATACTCCTGCTGAAACTTCTCTAATGCTTCCAAGTCTTGATATGAAGAGTGTCCGAGAATTGGTTGAGGGGACTCGCGGGTGATAATAAAAACTTTAAACCCGTTAAAGGTGATGTACCATTCCAAAATTGCCTCATCTTCACGTAACAGACTGCGAATTTCTTGAAAACTAATCCGCTGTACATTTTGCGGGAGACTGCGAGATTTGTGAAACAATTCTACTAGGTTTCTGGTTTTGCTGCGTTCGATGTATTCTAGGGCGGCGGTTTTGTTTTCCATGTCTAGGCAAACTTTTACCATTTGCTGATAAAGTTTATTCCATTCTTCAGCTAATTTCTGTCTGTCAGCTTCGCCGCCGATAATGATTTCACTCCGCATTGATTCGACTGTCTCAATGACAGCATTAAAGGTATTGTAAGCTGCTGGGAGTTGGTAATTATCTCGGTAGGCAAGTCCGAGATTAAATAAGGTTTCAGCATGATTTATCGGAAATGCCTCGCGGGTGTAAATTGACAAAGCTGCTTGATAAGCGGAAATCGCCATTTCTAGATTGTCCGCTTTTTTCCCTCTGATTCTGTTGCGGTAGGCATTTGCCAAATTATTTTGACTCCTTGCCCATTCAAAGGGAAATGCCTCGCGGGTGTAAACCTCCAATGATTCCTGATAAGTAACGATCGCTATTTCGAGATTCTCCGCTTTTTCGCCTATGATTCTGTAGAGGTAGGCATTCGCCAAATTATTTTGAGTCATTGCCCATTTAAAGGGAAATGCCTTGCGGGTGTAAACCTCCAATGATTCCCGATCAAATGCGATCACTTTTTCCAGATTCTCCACTTTTTTCCCTCTGATTCTGTCGCGGTAGGCATTCGCCAAATTATTTTTAGTCCCCGCCCAATCTTCAGGATATTCCTCGCGAGTGTAAACTTGTAACGATGCTTGATAAGTGGCAATCGCTTTTTCGAGATTCTCCGCTTTTTTCCCTCTGATTCTGTACAGGTAGGCAATCCCCAAATTATTTTGAGTTTCTGCCCAATTCTCAGCATATTCTTGACGGGTAAAAACTGTCATGGCAACTTCATAACCTGCAATTGCAATTTCCAAATTACTCGCCCTGCTGCCTAAAGAAAAGTCCGCGATTGCATTACTAAAATTCCCAACGACTCCTATTATATAAATTTGTTTTTTTTTATCTAACTTTGGCAAAGTTTCCCTCGCCCAATTTTGCAAAACCGCAGCAAAATTATCATTGATTAAGTTTAGATTATCCCGCACCAGGGCATAAATTACAGTACGGTCGCCATTGCTATCTTGCGTTTTCTGCAACACTTCCATTAGGAATTCAATATAACTGTAAGGTGAGGATTTCTCTAGCATCGTATTGCTATAACTACCCAGGAGATGCCCTGCAAGAGTCATTAAAGAATTAGCATCATCCAGGTTGTTAAAAGTTCTAAGATTGTTTGCTTCATCTAACATTACCTGCACCAACCCTGTATCAACTAACTCGGAGTTTGCCTCCAAAATTTGGACTTCTTCCCCGTTGGGGCAATTCAGTAGCGATTCAATCAGATTGAGATAGCCTTGGTGGCGCGCTTCGTTCATTGCTGACAACCCATGTTTTTAGAATTTTACATTCTTTGTCGGGGAAAAACAAGGGGAAAACCCGACTTGCTGAATCGTCTGGAGTCGTTGGAGTGTGCGTCATAAGCTGCTACGCCACTATGTCGTATAATATAGATACAAGATAAGTAAGCGATCGCAATAATGAATCTATTCGGAATGGGCCCGGTCTCATTCAAAAAAATCTCGATGATTTGCGATGGGGCAAAAAACAAGAGGAAACTAAAATGATTTCACAAACTTTAGTAGAAATTGAACGTTCTATTAGTTCCCTGTCGATAGAAGAACAACTTTGGCTGCTGGAACGTATCGCTTGCCGAGTGCGGGAGAAAACTTACATAGCTAATAAACTCGCTAATGCTAAATACCTGGAAGCAGAGATAGCAGAGATGGCCAACGATCCAGATATTCAAGTTGAGATTGCTGCGATCGATCGAGAGTTTATTGTGGCAGAAATGGATGGTTTACAAGCACTATGAGCATTCAGCGAGGGAAAATTTATTTTGTCAATCTTAACCCAGTTCATGGAAGAGAACAAGCTGGAATGCGACCTGTTTTGGTGCTTTCGATTGATACTATTAACCAGTCACCCTTAGTTGTTACTGTCATTCTCGGCACTAAAGGAACTAATATTCACCGCGAATATAGAACAAATGTGCGTGTTTCTGCGTCTGAAAGTGGTTTGCAAATAGAAACAGTTTTCCTCTGTTTTCAGATTCGATCTTTGGATCGAGAGCGATTTCCTACTGATTCTGCAGGGGAACTTTCCGCAGAAAAGATGTTAGAAGTTGAATCGGCGGTTCGTTACTGTTTAGGTTTATAAAAGTTTGGAGTGTTTAATTAATATTAACGATCGCATTTTCAGCATTGGTATTTAGGATGACGGCAGAGTTCCAATCAGATTTTGATCTAATTCGATAAATTGTTCAGCACAGTTAATTTGTTCCGCTAAAAATGCCTCAGCAATGTAAAACATAGCATAATAAGCGCGAGCAGCGGCATAGCCGGGAAAGCCATTATCTAACAGTAATTTTGCCGCACTGATGCTTTCGCGAGATTTCTGGATTAATTCTAATTGTTCGGGTTTCATAAAGCTATTCCCTCTTTACGAATGTTCCTCAATAAAGGCCCGTTGTAGTGCAAAAACCGATTTTCGTCCATAAACAAACAGCTAATCACTTCATCATTTTGGAGAGACAAGTCTGCCCGAATATGGCTGATTCTTTTGATTTCTTCGCCGGGATTGACTTGCCCTTTGAGAACTACCAAAACATCAATATCTGAGTCGGGATCTGCGTCGCCCCGCGCTTGGGAACCGTAGAGTACCATTTGGGTGAGACGATCGCCGTAAAGTTGCTCGAAGTGCGATCGCAATTCAGTTAAAATGGTCTTGAGTTTATCGTTGATTTTCATATTTGCGATCGATGTTATGTATTTAGTATATATCTAACTATACTCGGCGGTTGAAACCGCGTCTACACAAACAAAACCCGCCTTCGCGGGTTGAAGAGTGTGCGGTTTCAACCGCCGTCTCAAAATAACTAATGACTAATCACAAATCTGTCAGCAACCTGGCTTTCCGCAAAACAAATGTCAGAACAGTTTCTTCGCCGGTAATAATATCGGCTCTGCCTTCCATTCCCGATTGAATCGAATACTGGCGGGGAACATTAGCCTGGGAGTTTCCGAAGAATTGGCCGTTGGCGGATTTGAGTTTTGTTAAATAAGTTTGTTCGGGCTTAATTGCCACTTCGTAATAAGCTGTACCTAAATTATTAGTGGGATTTTGAGGGGCGATCGCATCTGGGGCGATTTCGCTGACAGTTCCTTTTAATGTGCCGTAATCGGGGAAAGGCAAAGCTGAAATCCTGATCTGTACGGGTTGGCCGATTTGGATGCGGGCGATGTCTTGGGATGTCACCTTGGCTTTGACTACCAGGGGTACGTCGCTGGGGACGATTTGGGCGATCGCGCTGCCGGCTTGTACGGTTTGACCAGTATTTCGTACTTCCAATCTGAGAATTGTACCATCAGCGGGCGCGCGGATCACGCTATTTTCGAGTTTTAAGTCAATTTGATTTAGTTCTTTTTTAGCTTGAATCAATTGTTGTTGAAGAGACGATCGCTTAACGAGCAAAACCCGCCGACTTCTGCCCAGTCTTTCGGCGACATCTGGCAGCGATGTGGCAAATTTTACTAAAGCGGCTTCGATTAATTCCTGTTGGGCGGAAGTTTCACTTTGGATGTTTTTAAATTGGGCGCTGGCCAAAATTTGATTTTCTAAGTCGCGCAGTTGCTGGTTGATTTGCTGTGCTGCTGTTTGAGACTGATTAATTATTTCTTGTAACTGCTTTTTTTGGTCGCCCAAACGCGAAGCGTCTACAACTGCGATCGCATCTCCTTCTTTTATTGTCTGATTTTCGCTGACAGCAATGCTTTCGACGGTTCCTTCGGTTGCTGCTTGCACGACGCGCACTTCTCCGGCTGGACGGACGATCGCATCTGCTTTGACTGTAGCGCTGTATTTGGTGACGCTAGCGAGGGCGATCGCCCCGCCAAAGGTCGCCACCATCAAAATGCCCCCCAAAGTCGTCCAGCGGCTGACAGGGGGCAAAAACTGGTCGTTATCAAAGGTTTCAGTGGGTGTGGCTTCGGGAGTGAGAGACATGGCGGCAAGGGGGAGAGGGGAATAGTTTGGAGTTTTGAGTTTTGAGTTGGGGGAGAGGGAGAGCTCAATCGCTGATTTCTTTTGTCACTTTTACGATCGGCTTTCCGGAAACCAAGCATAGGTTTAGAAGTCTAAATCAAAATTCACAGGGTAAAGGTAAAAATCCGCACAGCTTTGCCGTTCCCACCCACAAACTTCGCCAAATATCAAGAGGAGTGAAGCCAGCGGGCCACTGTCATTCAATTTTAGATTTTAGATTTTAGATTTTGGATTGACTTGCGCGAGATAAATGCGGGGGCAATAAGTGATTTTCGATTTTAGATTTTGGATTGATTCCACGGATAAATCACGTGGCGGGTACCACCTTTGAAATTCGTGGTCATGAAATACGGCGTTTCCGCAAAGAGTTTTGGCACTGTTACCGGGTTTTTCCTGTATGCGTAGGTAGTAAGTAAGTACATAGGTATTAATAGGAGTTATTTATGTCAGAAAATCAACAAGGTTCACTCTTCATCGAAGTAACCGATCGAGAATCTGCTACTGTCAACGGTGGCAGCATTACCAGCAGTGTTAGTGGTTCTAAAAGCAACAGCGAGACGGATAACAGCAGCAGCTATGGCCTGAATATGCTGTTTTTCCTGCCGCAGCCTAACCAGCTTTATCTGTACGATCCGAGCCGCGCTCGCACTTACAAAACCCTAGTGGTTTAGATAGCTGAGTCAAGTTGTGCGATCGAGTAAACTTTCAAAATTTATCGGTAATATTCCGGAAGCCGCACAGCACTACCAGAAGTATTAGTCAGTATTTACACGAGGCTCTAGAAATTAAATAATATTTCTAGTTTCCCTTCAATTTTATTAACTTAAACGGAGTCAAATCATGCAAGAAACAAAGGACAATTCACTGTTTGCTGAACTCACCCCTGAAGAATCAGCTAGCGTCAACGGCGGTCACTATACTAATCGATACAATTGTCAGCGGCAGCGGCGCAGTTGGGTCGTGTACCGCCGGAATTGCGACGGTTCATACAGAAGAGTAGTCCGCTACGCCTACTACTAAAATTTAGTGCTAGTCAATTCAGATCTATAACTGTGGAATCGAGAAAGCACCCATAACTTTATGGGTGCTTTTTGCTGATTGGGTACTCGGTGAAGAGTAATGTTCATTAGGCTCTACTCATTATTTATTTTGCCAAATGTTAAAGAACATTCCTTTTATCCGAGAAATGCCATTATTCGGACAAGTCAACAGGTTTATGAAATATCAGTAGGAGTTCTTTATGTCCGAAAATCAACAACATTCACTCTTCACCGAACTAACCGATCGAGAATCTGCTACTGTCAGCGGTGGCAGGATTACCAGCGGTGTCAGTGGCGCTAACAGCAACAGCGAGACTGATAACAGCAGCTATGGCCTGAATATGCTGTTTTTCCTGCCGCAGCCTAGCCAGCTTTATCTGTACGATCCGAGCCGCGATCGCCCTTACAAAACCCTAGTGGTTTAGATAGCTGAGTCAAGTTGTGCTATCGAGTAAACTTTCAAAATTTATCGGTAATATTCCGGAAGCCGCACAGCACTACCAGAAGTATTAGTCAGTATTTACACGAGGCTCTAGAAATTAAATAATATTTCTAGTTTCCCTTCAATTTTATTAACTTAAACGGAGTCAAATCATGCAAGAAACAAAGGACGATTCACTGTTTGCTGAACTCACCCCTGAAGAATCAGCTAGCGTCAACGGCGGTCACTATACTAATCGATACAATTGTCAGCGGCAGCGGCGCAGTTGGGTCGTGTACCGCCGGAATTGCGACGGTTCATACAGAAGAGTAGTCCGCTACGCCTACTACTAAAGTTTAGTGCTAGTCTATTCAGATATATAACTGTGGAATCGAGAAAGCACCCATAACTTTATGGGTGCTTTTTGCTGATTTGGTAGTTGGTGATGAGTAATCTTATTTATGCTCTACCATTATTCATTTTGCAAAATGTTAAAGAACTTCCCTTTGATCGGCAAAATGCCATTATTCGGACAAGTTAACAGGTTTAAGAAATATCAGGTTGTTCTCCAGCAGAGCGAAGAAGATTGCGGGGCGGCTTGTTTGGCTTCGATCACCAAATTTTACGGACAGAATTTTACAATTAGCCGCTTGCGAGAATTTGCCGGCACTGGGCAACAAGGGACGAGTTTACTGGGCTTGAAACAAGGAGCTGAGGCGATCGGCTTTAATGCTCGATCCGTGCGAGCCGCGGCTGCTATTTTAGACAAGCTCGATGATGCCCCTCTACCGATGATTATTCACTGGAGCGGCTATCACTGGGTTGTTTTGTACGGAAAACAGGGCAACAAATATGCGATCGGCGATCCAGCCGTCGGTATGCGCTATGTTTCTAAAGCAGAATTAGCAGCAGCTTGGACAGATTGGCTGTGCTTGCTAGTAGAACCCGATGCGGAGCGGTTTTTTGCGGCCGCAGAGGGTCAACCGCCCGCCAATTCCTTACAAAAATGGATGCGCCGGATTGGGATTTATCGCCCGATTTTAATGGAAGCATTTTTGCTGAATGTGGTGTTGGGTTTGCTGTCGATTTCTTCGCCTTTTCTCGTTCAACTGCTCACTGACGACATCCTGGTGCGGGGCGACAGACAACTCCTGGCGAGTGTGGCGATCGCAGTTATAGTTATGAACCTTTTTAGCAGCAGTTTAGGATTGGTAGAGTCGAACTTAATTGCTCAGTTTTCCCAGCGTTTAGAATTGGGATTGGTGATGGAATTCGCGCGCAAATTCCTGCGATTGCCTTTGAGCTTTTACGAAACCAGACGCAGTGGCGAAATTGTCAGTAGATTACAAGATATCCAAGAAATCAATAAATTAGTTTCTCAAGTCGCTATCAGCTTGCCTAGTCAATTTTTTATCGCTGTAGTTTCTTTTATTTTTATGTTATTTTACAGCAAGGAACTGACTTTAGCAGCTACAGCTATAGCTCTGTTAATGACTGCCTCTACAGTGGTATTTTTGCCCGTATTGCAGCAAAAAACGCGCAGTTTATTTGTGCTGGAAGCAGAAACTCAAGGCGTTTTAGTAGAAACTTTTAAAGGCGCGCTGACTGTCAAAACTACTAGCAGCGGTCAGCAACTTTGGGAAGAATTTCAAACCCGCTTCGGTCGCTTAGCCAAGCTCACTTTTCGCACTACACAGATTGGCATTCTCAACAATATATTTTCAGGTTTTGTTGCCTCTGCTGGCAGCATTACTCTGCTGTGGCTTGGTAGCGGTTTGGTGATTGACAAGGTATTGAGTATAGGTCAGTTGCTAGCGTTTATTAGCATGAATCAAAACGTTACTACTTGGGTGAATTCGCTAGTAGGATTTACTGATGAAATGACTCGCGTGCAGACAGCAACTCAACGGCTGTCGGAAGTCATTGATGCTGAACCGGAAACTAAAGACGATACGAATAAACCTTTTGTAACTATTCAGGGGCGCGACGGTATTGTTTGCAAGAGTGTTAATTTTCACTACCCCGGCAGACTTGATTTGCTGGAAAATTTTTCTGTCACCTTTCCCGGCGGTCAAGCAATTGCTTTAATTGGTTATTCTGGCTGCGGAAAAAGTACGCTAGCAAAAGTAATTGCTGGTCTGTACCCGCTGCAATCTGGTAATATTAGAATTGGCGATTACAACTTGCAGGATTTGTCTCTCGACAGTCTCAGACAGCAGGTGGTTCTTGTACCCCAAGAAGCGCATTTTTGGAGCCGTTCGATTATGGAAAATTTTCGATTGGGCAGTCCAGATATCAGCTTTGAACAGATTGTGAAAGCTTGCAAAATTGCGGGGGCGGATGAATTTATCAGCCAATTGCCTGATAAATATCAAACAGTTTTAGGGGAGTTTGGAGCGAATATTTCTGGCGGACAAAGACAAAGATTGGCGATCGCCCGCGCCATTCTCAACAACCCACCAGTATTGATTTTAGACGAATCTACCGCAGGGCTTGACCCCGCAAGCGAAGCGGAAGTCTTAGAAAATTTGTTGATGTATCGACACGGGAAAACGACGATTTTTATCAGTCACAGGCCGCGAGTGATCGATCGCGCCGATTGGATTATCATGTTAGAACGCGGCAGGTTGAAAATGCAAGGCTCGGCTGCAAAATTGCGATCGATTCCAGGAGACCATTTAGAGTTTTTGCATCCTTGAGCTAGTTAATAAAACGACAGGTTGAAATCTGTCGCTACACAAACAAAACCCGCCTGCGCGGTTGGACACCGAGTCAATCGATTTTAGATTTTAGATTTTAGATTTTAGATTGAAGCATTGACCCCACGGATAAATACGTTCGGCAAGTTTCATCGGAGACACGTTTTTTATTTCTGGGTCCTGAGTCTGCTTTCGGAATGAATCCGGGGGCTTTTATCCTGGAGGCTTTCGGTCAACAGTCAACAGTCAACAGTCAACAGTCAACACTCAACACTCAACAATCATTTCACTCGTGCAACCGGAATTGATATCACTCATGACTAATAACTTCTCTAAGATTCTTGAGCCAAAGTACATCGATCGCACAATCCAAAAAACTCCAAAGTGTGATAATAAATTTTGAAAGAATGAGATTGTTGTAGTTGGCTTTCTAAGTGGTGGACGGGGCATTCGTCGATCGTAATTGACGCGCCACATTCCAGACAAGTTAGGTGATGTTGATCTTGGTGGGCGGCACCGTAGAGAGACTCACCACTAGCAAGCGTTCTGACGTGAACGAACCCCTCTCGCTTTAAACCGTCGAGGGAGCGGTAAACTGTTGCTAGGCCCATGCTTTGGTCGCTGTTACGCAGTTCTAAGTAGATATCTTGTGCTGAGAGCGATCGATTCAAGTGCTTGAGCAAGTGTAAAATACGCTCCTGACTGCGGGTGCGGTTGGTTCTCATAATTTTTTTGTGTAATCTGCTAGAGTCAAATCAGTCCCTGTTTCTAGGCTATCTTACTTGGGCGAACCAAAGGGCGATCGGCGCGCAGCTCGGTTGTAGAATACAATGGGGCTAACTTTCACATCACCTACCGCAACATTCCCGTGACTCAGAAATATCTTGCCCAAATCTATGTTACCCTCCGCCCTTCTGTTTTAGATCCCGCCGGCACAGCCGTACAGTCTGGTTTGCAACACATGGGATACGACAATGTTGAGCGTGTGCGAATCGGGAAATACGTTGAATTGACGCTGACTGCTGCTGGTGAGTCCCAGGCCCGCGAACAACTCGATCGCGTTTGCGACCAACTTTTGGCCAATCCAGTGATTGAAAATTATCGCTTTGATTTGACTGAAATTCCTGTTGCTGTGGAGACAGCGGCGGCATAAATGCGATCGCCCCTAGCTCTTCGATCCCCCCTAACCCCCCTTAATAAGGGGGGGACAAGAGGGTTCTGAAAGTCTTTGCTAAAAAGCGGGGACAAGAGCATTCACAGTCTTCGTTAAAAAGCGGGGATTCGGAACACTCAAAGTCCCCCTTCTTAAGGGGGATTTAGGGGGATCGAGACTTAGATACAAGCGAGAGAAACATAAGATTTCAGTCTTAAGTTTACACCTCTTCCCTCTTCCTTCTTCCTTCTTCCTTCTTCCTTCTTCCTTCTTCCCTCTTCCTTCTTCCTTCAGCTTATGAAATTTGGAGTTATTGTTTTTCCGGGTTCAAATTGCGATCGCGATGTGGTGTGGGTGACTCAAGGGTTACTGCACCAACCAACTCGCATGATTTGGCACGAAGATACCGATATTTCGGATATTGATATCATTGTAATTCCCGGTGGTTTCAGTTATGGAGATTATTTGCGGTGCGGCGCGATCGCCCGTTTTTCTCCGGCGATGCGGGCTACTGCGGAACACGCGAAACAGGGCAAACTTGTACTGGGTATTTGCAACGGTTTTCAGGTGTTGACTGAAGCTGGTTTGTTGCCCGGTGCTCTGGTGCGGAATGCGGGATTGAATTTTATTTGCGATCGCGCTTCTTTGAAAGTCGAACGCGGTAATACTCGTTGGACTGCGGCTTATACTATGGGTGAAATCATCGATTTGCCGATCGCCCACGGTGAAGGCAACTATTATGCTGATGCGGATACATTAGCAGAACTAGAAGAGCACAAGCAAGTGTTGTTTCGCTACTGCACTCCGGCGGGCAAAATTAGCGATGCTGGGAATCCCAACGGTTCATTAAATAATATTGCCGGTATTTGCAATCGGGCGGGCAATGTGTTAGGAATGATGCCGCATCCAGAACGGGCATCCGATCCGATGTTGGGCGAAACTGATGGGGTGAAATTGTTTCAAGGGTTGTTGATGGCAAGTGTTGCTGCTGTTTTGTAGTTGATATTTGGGGTGTCTATGATTTTAGGAACAGGCAAGATGCCTGTTCCACAAAAAATTAAATTTATTGTGGGGTGGGCCGGAAAGCCCGCTTTTTGCAACAGGCAAGATGCCTGTTCCACAACAGATTAAATTCATCTACAAATAGACATCTCCAATAATTACTGTGGAACAGGCAGGATGCCTGTTCTTGACAAGCTTTAACTGGTTCCCAGGCTCAGCCTGGGAACCTATATCCAGAGGATCTGCCTCGCTTTAAAGCGACGCACCTACCAAATTAAAAATGCTAAAATGATTTGAGAGTCAATACATCGGAGAACAGTCCTATGCCTTCACCCTTTCCTGGAATGGATCCCTACTTAGAACACCCCGATTTCTGGCAGGAAACTCATCATTGGTTAATTTCTGCGATCGCGGCATCCTTAGTCCCTCAAATTCGCCCTAAATATGAGGTTGCAATCGACAAACGAATCTATGAAATTACCGATCCAAATGAAAGTAACGACGAGTCCCTTTTAGTAGGTATCCCCGATGTCGCGATTAAGCGTCAATCTAATAACCCGAATATTCCTACAGGTTCAGTTGCCACTTTAACTGTAACACTTCCGACTACCGTCAAAGTGCCTGCTCCTGAAAAAATTAAACAGACTTACCTGGAAGTGCGAGAAATGGCAACGAAACAAGTTGTCACCGCAATTGAAATTCTTTCTCCTGTCAACAAACGTAGTGGAGAAGGAAGAATTACTTATCTCAAAAAACGCCAGAGTATTTTAGGCAGCTTAACCAATTTAGTCGAAATCGATTTACTACGAAAATGGGAATCTATGCCCATTCTTAATAACTCTATTCAAAGCGATTATCGGGTTTTGGTCAGTCCCAGTAATCGCCGTCCGTTTGCCGAACTTTATGCTTTTAATCTCCGCGATTCTCTACCTATATTTCCGCTTCCCTTGCGCGAGGAAGATGTAGAACCTATTGTTAATTTACCAGAAATATTTGCAGGTATTTACGATCGCGCTGGCTATGATTATCGGATCGATTACGATCGAGAACCCGTACCGTCTCTATCGGAAGAAGATCGGGTTTGGGCTACCCAACTTTTGCAAGAAAAAGAACTTCGAGATAATTAATTATATTTTACTTTATATCGTAGGGTGCGTCGCGATCGACAATCTCTAAATCAACTTGAAAATCTCCCAGCGACGCACCCTACAAATATCTCGCATCTTAGCTATGATAATTCACGCAATATTGTTTCTATCGTCACATCTGGCAGACCAAGCAACTGAGCGATTTGGGATGGTTCGATACCTTGACTGTGCAACTTACAAACGACATCAGCAACATCAATTTCGAGTCGTTCGATCTGAGTTTTGAATCTGGATTCAGTGGCGTATTTGTTGTCAGATTTGCTAGGCAAAGAAGGACAGGGGTTGAGGTTGAGGGTGTGGACGTATTCGACGTATTGAATATAATCTCTGCCGAAGTTTGAGGTATTGCTAATATTTCTGCGATCGATCGCAGCTTTGAGATTGCCTTTTTGCATCTCTTCATCCATCACTGCGGAGAGACTTTTGAGTAGCTTGTAGCCGACTTCTCGGACGTATTTTGTAGTGTAGCGGGTGTCGCGGGCGATCGTTTCGTAGGTTTTGCCATCATACATTCCCTGCAACACTAACTGCTGTAGCGTGTTGAGATGTTTACCTGTTTTTTCAAATATTAGACCATCGACCAATTTCAGCAATTCGTTATCGTCAGGGACGGCTTGCAACGGGCGATCGTCGTTGGGCTGCATGGGTTAAGTGAAGAAATATAAAGTTAAGGAAACTTCGGGCTTTTTCAGTCTTTTTCGGGCTTTTTCAGCCATGACATAGATGAGACAGGTGAGGTAGATTTCTTAAATCACCAACACAAAGCAACAGTATATGCCTGACAATTTAGCTTTGCTGGACAAGAACGATGACATATTGAACGGTAGCAGCGCCACGAATCAAGCGGATTGCGGCTGTGGCTCGAAAAAAGCCACGACTCAAGAGACGGTATCGAATGCTCAGAATATCTTTAGCTTGGGAAGCAACGATACGCTAGAAAGTTCGATCGCGCCAGACTTTTTGAATGGTAACACGGGAAATGACTTTATCTCCGGTAGTGTTGATGGGGATATCGGGCGATCGGCTTCTCAAGTCGGCATTGGCTCACTTTCGAGCGATGGTAGTGCTTACATTTTAACTGAGGGAAGCGACACATTTACGATCGCGATCGGTTTGCTGGATACCCTTTTAGGTGGTTTGCGGGGTTTAGGCGGTGCGGATTCGATTACGGGTTCGGAATCTGGGGATATCGTCTATGGCGACGAAGGAAATGACCGAATTGAGGGCCTCGGTGGTGCTGATTTGCTCTACGGCGGCTTGGGAAACGATTTTCTCAGTGGCGGTGCGGGCCAAAATGGTCTCCTTGGCGGTGATGGTGCAGATACTTTGCAGGGTGGTGAAAGTGCCGATGGTGTCAACGGAAACGCAGGTAATGACGTAATCTTCGGTGGAGGTGGAGACGACTTTTTGCGGGGTGGTCGCGGTAACGATATTGTGAATGGGGAAGATGGCGATGACTTCCTGATTGGCGATTTGGGCAACGATACCCTGACTGGTGGTGCGGGTCAAGATGTGTTTTTTCTGCGCTCTGAGGCGGCTTTAGGCTCTCCTACGTTTGACTTAATCACCGACTTTCAAAGAACGATCGATTTCATCGGACTTAGTACAAATCTTAAGGAATCCGATATTGTTTTAGAGTCGAAATTGCAGCCTTCGGGTGGTTCGGCTGTGGATATTAAGGTGGCTGCAACAGGGGCTTTGTTAGGTACTGTTTTGGGAGTTACACCAGATGATTTAAGAGGTCGTTTCAGACTTTATGATGTGGAACCAGATCGTCCTGAAGATAGAGTCACCATTAATTTACCGGAAGTAAAAAAGCTCTCTGACAACAGATTTCAGATGGAGTTTCCGGCGAGTGATGGTAGCAAATATATCACTGTTATTCAAGATGATGCTGACGGACGTTTCGTAGAATCAGTTATATTCGTACCCAATCGTACAACTGGTGTTCGTGGTAGTACAACGCTCTTTAATCGAGATGGTAGAAGCGCTGATATCACGCTTGAAGGCTCTAATGAAACGGCGCGAGTTGAGTATCAACAAAGTCAAGAAACTGGAAAGCCGGATCAAGGTGTTATATCGTGGCTTAAGGATGGTCAGGTTATTGACAAAGTAAATTTTCCTCTGCCAATCGAGCCAACTCCAATACCTACTCCTAAACCACCAGTTACTCCTCCGACCGTTGGTCAACCAGATTTTGCGAAAGCTTGTCAGTCGGTTAAAGACTTCTGTGAAGGAACTGCAAAACTGGCTAAAGTGGTTGATTTTGCTGCTAACGTTGCATTAGTTACTGGTATATTGTTTGCTGTTCCTAGTGGAGGACTTAGCCTATCACTTGACGTTATTGGCGCAGAATTGAAGGCAGCGTCTGTTGGATTTAAAGTCCTTGACTACAGTTGCAAACTTCTTACAGGTAGCGATAAAGACCTTGGTGATGCGGTAATTGACGAATTGACTGGGATAGGAATTGAGAAAGCTCTCAAATCAGCAGGACTTGCAGAAGACTTAGAAAATGCTGTAGGAGGTACTTTAGATTTAGCTTCATCTACTAAGGATCTCACTGATTTATTTTTTGGGGAAGAGAAGCCGACAGAACCTTCTAAAACCAACTTTTTGCCTCAGTTCCGAAAGTTTCTTGCTGATAAGACGGGTATTCCATTTGACTTTTGCGATAAACCTGCGACTACTCCTGTAACACCTCCACCAACTTGTTCGGAGCAAGTCTTTAAGGCAGAAGTCATCCCTTCAGTTCTCAATTATGGACAAACGGCAGAAGTCAAAGTTACCTACTGCGATCCACAAAACAAACTAAACAACATACTCGTAGAACTTAGGACAAGAAGTGGTGAAATACAAACCAAAAACATTCCCGTTTCCTCTTCGAGTGGCACGGTAAGTTTCGAGATCCGAAATAAGTCAAACGCTTTTGGGGACTGTGATGATCTTGGTTTTGCGGCTACTGGTAGGCCAGGAATATCGGGTAGTGTTGTCATTACAGGTATAAGAGACAACGCTAATGGATTCGCTTCATTCGGGGCTCTGCCTGACTTTTTTCTCACTGGTGGATTAACCCAGATCCCTACTCAATTCGACAGTAGAGCGGTGTGTGGTGTGGAGTTGGTTTAAGGGCGATCGGGTTTGTTGTGGATGGGCGATCGGATTTTTGGGTTGATGGGCGATCGGGTTTTTTGTCGATCGGGCGATCGAATTTGATTTGTTAGTCCGTTAGTTAGTCCGCGCCAGGGGCTAGTTGGTTCGTTGCCGAGTCCGCCAGGGGTTGAAACCCCTGTCTCATAGCGAAAGTCCTCTGAAAGAGGACTGAAGAGTTAATTGATGTGTATCGGTTTCATGCGAATTTTCAGTCGGTTTCAACCGACTTTAGCTATGAGACGGGGGTTTCAACCCCCGGCGGGCTGTGTCACAAAGCAGACAAATTTTCAGTCGGTTTCAGGGCGATCGAATGTGAGAGAAATGTGCGATCGAATTTTTGTGTTGATTGCGGCGATCGAATTTTTGGGTTTTTGGGCGATCGGGTTTTTGAGTTGATGGGCGATCTAATTTGAAATCCTCGGCGGTTGAAATCCCGGCGGTTAGAAACCGCGTCTACACAAACGATGTCCGCCTACGCGGACGAAGAGGGTATTCGGAGATTGAAAATCATCGGGTGAAATCTTCAACCCGCCTTCGCGGGTTTTGTCTGTGTAGACGCGGTTTCAACCGCCGGGTTTTTGGGGTTTCAACCGCCTGGTTTTTGGTTTATGGGCGAGCGGGTTTTTTGTGGAGGGGCGATCGAATTTGAGAGAAATGTGCGATCGGGTTTTTGGGTTTATGTGCGATGGGATTTTTTGGCTTTATGGGCGATCGGGTTTTTTGTTGATCTGGCGATCGGGTTTTTTGTTGATCCGGCGATCGGGTTTTAATGATTGGTATAAAATAGAGAGTGAGAGCAATGAAGTGTGTAAATACCTGCTAAAGATGTTTTTCACGATACTGTCAAAGCTGCCTTACAAAAAGATGGATGGATAGTTATCCGTGAAAACTTTCGGGTGCAAGTCGATGACGAAGGTTTAGCAATGTTTATCGATTTGACCGCAGAAAAGTTAATCAGTGCAGAAAAAGCAGGTCGAAAAATAGCTGTGGAAGTCAAGAGCTTTCGAGAGCGATCGGATTTCTACCAGTTTCATGCAGCCCTCGGTCAATTTCTCAACTGTCGAGCGGCATTGAGAGATATTATGCCAGATTTGATTGTGTACTTAGCAGTTCCTTTAGAAACCTACAATGAATTATTTAGGTTAAAATTCATTCAAGGACGTGTGGAAGAATACGATATCAAGCTGATTATTTTTCGTCCCGATTCGGAGGAAATTGTCTTATGGAGAAATTAAACTATACTGAAGCGATCGACAAAATTCTGAACAACTTCTCAGACATGGTTGTACGAGAAGGAACAGAAGTTAAAATTATTCGCGATCGCGAAAGCGGTAATTACCTGGTTATTCTCGCAGGCTGGAACGACCAATTAAGAGTCTACGGCGTTTCAGTTCACATTGAGCTTAAAGATGATAAAATCTGGATTCAACAGGATAGGACAGATACAGGAATAGCTGAAGAATTGGTCGAATTCGGAGTCCCAAAAACTGATATCGTACTTGCTTTTAAGTCTGGTTTTACTAGAAAGTTTACCGAATACGCTGTTAGTTAAATGATTCATTCGGCGCTAGGGATGATCCTCATAGATACCAGCACGACTCACCGCAAAATCCGATACCCTAGGGACATTTACTCCCATGTTTTGAATGAACTCATCAGCCAATTCATCTAAAAGTATTTCAAACTCGCAATCGCTGATTTCTGCATCAGAATCACTTACGGTTGATAACAGGCTCGGCGCTGACTTCCAAGTTAGGAAATCAACAAAATTAAGAACAACTTCTCGTTGCGGTTTACCTAAATAACGCAGCTTACTTACAATGCTTTCAATTACAGCTTCCATACATTTATAGTTGAGCTTTAATTGTGATTAATTTCAGGGAATTATAGCAAAACTATCAAATTTTGTCAAATTTACCCAACTGCGGGAGAATGGGAAGGGATCTCGGCTTTTTGAGAAACGGGCGATCAGGTTTTTGTGTTGATTGGGGCGATCGGGTTTTTTGTGGATGGGCGATCGAATTTGAGAGAAATGTGCGATCGAATTTGATTTGTTAGTCCGTTAGTTTGTCCGCGCAGGGAAAGCCAGTTGGTTTGTCCGCGAGTCCGCCAGGGAATGAATTCCCTGTCTCATAGCGAAAGTCCTCTGAAAGAGGACTGAAGAGTTAGTTGATGCCTATCGGTTTGAGGCGAATCTTTAGTCGGTTTCAACCGACTTTAGCTATGAGACGGGGGTTTCAACCCCCGGCGGGCCGTGCTTTAGCTATGAGACGGGGGTTTCAACCCCCGGCGGGCTGTGTCACAAAGCACACAAATTTTCAGTCGGTTTCAGGGCGATCGAATTTGAGAGAAATGTGCGATCGGGCAATAAGTTGTTCACCAATAAGTGATTAATGGAAACCCGATTAGTGCGATCGTTACTTGTTTCTCGGATTCTATCAGGTTCAAAAAGATTGTGAGTAAAATAAACGGGGTTTGCGTCAGTTGTTTTTGTAAGTGAGTCTGGTAAAATGTTGGTAACATATTTTTTGCGATCGGCAATCGTGTAATAATTCTGCTGCCTATCTTTTTTTACCACAACACAGCTCAATCCTTACCCCGTCTGGATTTGGGGCGGGTTGTCACCCCCAGCACACTAACAATCCTATTTTTTAATAGTCGCTTGCAAATAAAGCAGCGGGTCTTCAGCAACCCAACCCAAACCCGAATTGTACCGAACTTCAAAATGCAAATGAGATGGCGTAATGTCCCGTTTTCCCGTCGTCCCCACAGTTCCCAAAACTTCTCCAGACTGCACTTTTTGACCGACTTTTACCGCAATATCTTTCAAATGAGCGTAGCGCGTTTGCTTCCCCGCTTCATGGTTCACCACCACTAAATTCCCGTAATCCCCCTGCGGCCCGGCAAAGGCGACAGTCCCTTCGCCCGCCGCCAAAACCTGCGTACCCTCCGACGCCAAAAAATCTACGCCGCTGTGGAAAAAAAATTCGCGCCGCGCCGGATGCAATTGCCGCCCGTAACGCAAAGCTTCCACTGCTGGCGCGGGCAGCGGAAATCCTTGCACCGATGGCGTTGCATCGGGATTGATAGAAGGCCCGATCGACCTATTCACCGCAGGCACAAACACCGTTTTCCCCAAAGGCCTGCACCCATTCGCCTCAAATAGCAAATCTGCGCGCACTTTGTAAGCTTCTGCCAGTTTTTGCCAATTCCAGCCTGCAGGCACTTCTACCTCGATGCCACTGTACGGAGGAATGACGATCGCACTTCCAGCAGATACTCCACCGCCCCGCAACATCGGATTTATCCCGATCAGCGCCCCAGGAATCACATTGTACTGCCGCGCGATGCTTTCTATTGTTTCGCCCTGGGCCACCGTGTGGCGGCGCAACCGAGACATAGCCGGACTCGGGCAATCGCGTGCGGGGTCGGGGTTTTCTACAGGTGCACCTGAAGGAAGATTTGCAGGTGGGATTTCGGTATTTGCCGCCGTTTTCTCAACGGGTGCGATCGACCAAATTAGTGCAAAAATCAGCGGAAATAAGGGTTTAAAAGTCATTATGTACATAAAAAAGTATTCATTTCGGACAGTTGACAATTTTAAAATCCTGTAAAATTGCATATTTACAAGCTCTAGCCACCCCCCAGACTGTAAATCCCAGGCTAAGCCAAGTTAGGATGAGAATTATTAGTTTGAGTCGCTCTTGGCAAATCCGGCAAAATTGCCTGTGATGCAAATGGGCGCCTGCCTGTTAACAGCTATGTTCTTGAGGAAGCGGTACGCCCCGCCCCGCTTCCTTCCCGTCGCCAAGACAAAAAAGCTTGATTCGGAACCTGTCTGCGGGGATGAGGTATTTAGCGGGAGTTATTAAATGAGTTTATCTTTTAAGCAAGCGACCCTTTATGTGACTCTGCTGTCAATCGGCGGAGGTATGGGATGGTTGGGAAATCGCTATCTGCAAGGCTCAAACAATCTGGAAACCGGATTGGTTTTGCCAGTAGTACGCCAGCAAATCCCCCCCTATCCCTCTCCTTCAGTTCAGGAAAATCGGGCGGTCGATCGCAGCAATCCCAATTTTATTGCTGAAGCAGCCGAAAAAGTCGGCCCGGCTGTAGTGCGGATTGACGCCTCAAGCAAGGTGGCGAATCAAGTGCCCGAAGCTTTCAAAAATCCTTTGTTTCGTCGGTTTTTTGGGGAGAATTTGCCGCAGCCGGAAGAACGAACCAAGAGAGGTACGGGTTCCGGGTTTATTCTCACTTCTGACGGCCGCATCGTTACTAATGCTCACGTTGTCTCCGGGACGGATACTGTCAAGGTGACGCTCAAAGACGGCCGCGAGTTTGAGGGTAAGGTGCAGGGAGTCGATCCGCTGACGGATGTCGCTGTGGTTAAGATTAATGCTAAGGAACTGCCGCAGGTGGCTTTGGGTCGATCGGACAATATTGTACCGGGACAGTGGGCGATCGCGATCGGCAATCCTTTAGGTCTCGACAATACCGTGACTGTGGGCATTATCAGCGCTACGGGTCGATCGAGTTCCCAAGTCGGCATCCCCGACAAGCGAGTCCGCTTCATCCAAACCGACGCCGCCATCAACCCCGGCAATTCAGGCGGCCCGCTGCTCAACGACCAAGGCGAAGTAATTGGCATCAATACCGCGATTCGCGCCGACGCTCAGGGCTTGGGATTTGCAATTCCGATCGAAACCGCCAAACGAGTTTCCGATCAGCTATTCGCCAAAGGTAGAGCCGAACATCCCTATCTCGGCATTCAAATGGTCAGCTTGACAGCAGCCACCAAGGCAGAACTCAACAAACAGCTCGATAATAATAAAATTACCCTCGATCAAGGCGTAGCCGTGGCGCGAGTCGTGGAAAATTCCCCCGCTCAAAAAGCCGACTTGCGCCCCGGAGATGTCATTCAAAAAGTTGACGGAATTGCGGTTAACACTCCCGGTGACGTGCAAGAACGGGTGGAAAACACGGTTGTGGGCAAAGAACTCGAACTGGAAATTAACCGTTTGGGTCAAGTTCAGAATATTAAAGTACGTCCGGGTGCTTTTCCCCTATCGGGTAGCTCCGCCGGTGGGTAATACCATTTTCGATTTTCGATTTTCGATTTTCGATTAAAGAATTAAGAATGACTTACTGCATAAGGATTTGGATCTTATCTGCAGTTGCATTCTTTTTTGAAATTGGTATTAGTTGCAAGGGTGGAGGATGGAAGATGAATCTGATGCTTTATAGTCCTGGAAGCAGTAACCGGGTTTTTTCACCAAAATCCTCGGTGTAGCGCTAGGGATTGCCGGTTAACAGCCCGGTTTCTTAATTCCCTGTGCCTCCATGATTCAGGATTATGGATTTTTCTGAACAACTTTCATCTTTCTGGCTTCCCCAACCCGTTGACCTTTTTACTTGTCTTTGGGTGAGTTTGGTTGAATCGAGCTGGTGCTTGCTAAATTTTCTTCGAGGTGCATCCTTTGCTCCATTTGCCTCAAAAAATATCCTGTCATCATCGCTGAAGCTAGCAAACCTGCTAAGTTTTCGCGATCGGTGGTAATTTCGACGTTAAAATTTTCTGAAGGCAAAACGCCGACAAGTCCTTGAACGTTATGAGAGATTATTTCTCTGATGTCGGGGCTGACAGACTTGGCGACGCGGGCTAGCACCTCCGGGGATTGGTGTTGGAGGTACTTCAGCAGTGGATTGACTGCGGTTTGTTGGGCATTGGATGTGTCAAAGTCAGGGTGAAAAACCATTTGGCGATTCTTAATTTCTGGCTGGTTACATTCTACTTCAAACTACTCGTCATTGCTTGGGTACAAATTTGCCTGAAAGTCAATTTGTAATTGTTTTGGCAGTTGGTCTACTTGAAAGTACCGGTGAAATTTCTCGGTAACTTGTAACCAATACGACCGCCCTTCAGTCGGCCGCCGTTTGCGGACGAAACCCATTTCTACCAGTTCCTGCACTTGTTGGTAAGCTCCTGAACCTCGCAAGTTAACTAAATCTGGCTGAGCGATGCCGCCTTTGAGGGCGATCGCCGCCA
The DNA here is from genome assembly GCF_036700445.1 of Microcoleus sp. T3_B1. NCBI lineage: Bacteria > Bacillati > Cyanobacteriota > Cyanophyceae > Oscillatoriales > Microcoleaceae > Microcoleus > Microcoleus sp. T3_B1. The sequence continues at coordinate 1,964 of NZ_JAUBOX010000013.1, read as the reverse complement.
GCGTCCGCAAAGCTCCCACACCTAATTCTGGAGGTATTAAAGTTTGCATTAAACTGGCAAACTCTTCTCTGAGTTGCAGGCTGTATCCTGTGGGGGTTTCGACGACTTCTAATGCACTGTCGCGGTGGGACGAGTCAGACATGAGTTCGATGATGGCGTCTTCGGCTTCGGCTCGATCGCACTTGGCAATCTCGGCGATTTCTGCGATCGACACTGGCTGACCTTTTAGGTAAAGTATGGCTTCTATTGTTGTGGCTAAGCGAGTCATTTGGGAATTAGTAATTAGGAATGGGGACGTTGAAAGAAGAAGGAATAAGCAAAAAAGAAGAAGGAATCAGGAAAACAACAGTTATCCGTATTTCCGTAACTTCCGTGTCGTGAAGAATGAGAGTTAGGAATAAACATTCCCCTTACACAAATTATTAATAGTGTAGGTTAGGTTGAGAAACAAAACCTACACTATTAATTTTCTTTTTTTATATCAATCCGAGACGCAGGAATATATAACGTTTCTAGCTCTCCTGAGCTTATGGTAAAATATATCAACCAATACAGATGACGGGGCTAGTACCGATTTTTGGTAAAAAAAATATGGGGTCAGTCTTGTTAAGAAGCCCCATCAGTTAAAAATGTTACCTCAATCATACCAAATTTGTTTCCAACACCAGCTCAAAAACACCGAATACTTGACTGTGACTATTTTAGTTTTTCTGCTCCCAACCCATAAACAAGTGAGTATTGAGTTATTGGCGAAATTGATGCCATACCCAATCATGTTTGAGAGCAGACGACGTTCTATTCAACGGTTTCTCAAGCTACCTATCCTCAAGATAGAAAAGCTTTGGTTTCATCTGCTTAAATATATCTGGAGAACTCAATTTAAAAAGAAACAAGAGTTGAAGGTCGCCATTGATAGAACGCAGTGGCGAGATAAAAATATGTTGATGATTAGCCTGATTGGGGACAAGAGAGCTTTACCGTTGTAGTAGCAGATATTGCCTTCGCTGTGCCTGTAGCAACATCCGAGAACAACAAAGCTTAATCTGCCCCATTCTTGGTCTGCTAAAAAAATATAAAATGGTCCTTTTAGGAAACGCCTGAATTTGCAAGCGTTAAGCTGGCAAGTGGGCTGTGTGAAAATAACATAAGGTTTGTTTTGAGAGTAAAACAGGGACGCTATATTCAAGAAGAAGGAGAGGAATTTAAGCGGTTGAGTGAGTGTGGTTTAGTAGCAGGTACGAGCTTTTATGTGACAGGAGTTAAAATCAGCAGCAAGGATTTGGCTGTTTTGATGTCGCTGGTTATGGGCAACGAAAATATCGAAATAGTGGCGAAGATGAAGACTGGTATTTACTCACCAATATCGCGAAATTGAAACAAGCTGTAACAGCGTTTAAATGTCGCAGTGGTATCGAAGCAATGTTTAAGGATTGTAAAACAGGAGGCTATAATCTTGAAAAAAGTTACCCTGGTGACGACCGCCTCAAAACTTTAATATTATAAAACTTTAATATTTTTAATAGCTTTAGCTTATAGTTGCTTATAGTTGTGCGATTTTACAAGGACACAAGCTCAAGCTTATGGGAATTCCTACATACATCGGTCGCCTTACGGTCGTCGAGGCGATCGCAACGCCGTCATAGTAGCTTTTGAATTGGATTATACGGTCAATCGTGGGCGCAGCGAAGCGGAGGGAGTAGGGAGGGAGCTTTGCCATGCACCCATTGCGGAATTGATGAAAATTAGACGCAATCATATCCTCTTCCCTCAGATTAGCAACCCGGACTTCTAACAACGGAAAAAGGAATAGTATCCCAGTGATGCCAGTGCGTCTGTGTAGAGACGGAAAAAAAATAAGGGTAAAAAACCCTGAAGACTGCAGAGAATTAAGTCATCATCATCACCATGTAGAAAGAGAGGTCAAGCCCTCGGTCTATTAGTACGCCTCAGCTTCATCCCTCTCA
>NZ_JAUBOX010000199.1:0-1096 GCF_036700445.1 Microcoleus sp. T3_B1 | reverse complement strand
ATGACCGTTTCTATCGGGTCAGGTGCGTGAAGGGCTCCACCTTCGGTAAACAGAATATCTTTGTGTTTCTCAAAGCGATCGATCGCCTGTTCTGGAGAAAAGCAGTGTGGGCCAGAATCATCAACAATTAGAGTGCCTGGTTTGAGCCGATCAATGTCGAGAATATCCGGGACGTTGGTAGCCCCAATAATTAAGGTAGCGTCATAAATTTCCGGTGGGAGTTCCGATGAGGATGAAGAGGTAGCGATTTGAACAGCACCTCGAAATCCTAAATCACCGCTCAGTTCGCGTTGAAGATTTTGAAGCGATTCCAGTTTACTGTAAATATCGCACACTATAATCGATTGAGGATGCGGCAAACATTTTAACATCAGGCGCAGGGTATTAGCTCCAATTGACCCCAATCCGATGAAAGCGACTTTCTCTCCCTGTAAAGAACGGTTACTAATCTGTAAAATTTTCTTAATGGTCAGAACAACAGTAGAGCAGGTAGTAGCGTGTCCCGTAGTAATTTTCGGTAAGTCGTTACGCCCCTCAATAGCTTTGGCAATGGCACGACCGTAATCGGTTGCCGAGGGAATTAAACCCGTTAAAGAAACAGTTTTTGCACCGATTCGCCCTGCCATTTCTAAAGCTTCAACAACCATTTGTACAAGTGTTTGCTGGTCGCTGTATAGTTCATCCTCGAATATAGGGAGGATTAGACCCGCTATTAGACCCCATTTAGTTTCCATAATAGCATCCCACATCGGAAGGTTTTCAAACCATTTTTGGAGGACTTCATCGCGAGTCAACTTGGTTTCTTTGAGTAGGGAAAGAGGAAGATAACCCAGAGCTGCTGAATCAACTGGTGCTATTTTACCTACAGCTAACAAGGATAGCAAGGAGCGCTGTTCTAGTTTAAAAAATGGAGAGGAGTCTGTGATTTTGGGTAAAGAAACAGTCAGCGGGTTTTCAACTTCGGTTTGAAGTTCTTTTGGGTTGACAGATGGCTCAGTGGTGAACAGCGGTTCGATGGCTTTGGCTAATTTAGCTATAGTGGGATGCTCAAATAGAAGCTTGACTGAAACTTTAAGGTTCATCTCTACTGAGAGCT
>NZ_JAUBOX010000144.1:0-10148 GCF_036700445.1 Microcoleus sp. T3_B1 | reverse complement strand
TTCTGGAGGCGTTCTATCGGGGATCGATAGTAATATCGGTCTAGAGTCGAGCCTGTGAGAGAAGAATCCCCCGCATTCTATGTGTGGGGAGTGTCAAAGAATAGTTGCTCGCCTAAATTTACGAAGGGGAGTTTATCGTATTGTTATGGATAATGCCATTTCAGAGCTAGATCAAATTAAACGCCAGCTCATGACCCTACACAGACCGAAAAAGCCCAAAATGCTGGTAGTAGACGACGAGCCAGACAATCTGGATTTACTCTACCGCACTTTCCGACGAGATTTTAACGTGCTCAAAGCTGAGAGCGGAATTCGCGCCTTGGAAGTCCTCGGCATCGAAGGCGAGGTCGCCGTCATCATTTCCGACCAGCGGATGCCCGAAATGAAGGGAACGGAGTTTTTGAGCAAAACCGTGCCCCAGTTTCCGAATACGGTCAGAATTATCTTGACTGGTTTTACGGACATTGAAGACTTGGTGGATGCAATTAACTCAGGACAGGTTTACAAGTATATCACCAAGCCTTGGGACCCGAACGAACTGAAGATGGTGGTGCAAAAGGCGGCCGAGACTTATGAAATTCTCAAGCAGCGTACTGAGGAATTGGATCGCGCCCAAACTCAAATACAACTGTTAGCAACAATCATGCAAACGGCTGTGGATTATCCGAGTTTAGAAGCAAGTTTAGATCCAATTGCTACTGCTATAAGTGATAATTTTTTGGCGGACTCTTGCATTTTGCAACTGGTGGAAGGAAATGTTTTAAGGCCACTCCAAGGCAGTCACACCACTGGTGCAACTGTGGAAAATTGGCTGGCAGATGATCCTCTGGTTCGAGAAGCAATTACCTCTCAAACAATTCAGGGTGCTGTGAATATTGCGCTCGACACCAACCTAGCGAGTCTGCCGCACTATCAGAAATCAGGCATTCAAGCTCACCTGAGCATCCCAGTGATTCACAAAGGTCGATCGATCGCCCTGATTTCCATGCAGTGGAAACAACCTTGTTCCCTGCGCCCCGACGAACTCACAACAGTTCACCTCGCCGCTCAAGAAGTTGCTTTGGTATTGACGAGTTTTCAGGGTCATTAGTCATCAGTCAGTCGATTTTAGATTTTAGATTTTAGATTTTAGATTTACTTGCAGCGCAGTGAATCTTGGAGCTTGAACAAAAGTCTAAAATTTTTGAATCTCCACGACGATTGTCGGGAGCTTGTACCTGTTTTTGGGCGGGGTCATCAGTCATTAGTTGTCAGTCATTAGTTATTAGTCGGCTCTCTGTCTTGAGTTGAAAATAATAGCAAACGAAGGATTCAAGACAAAATCTCGCGGATAGCTAACAATACAAAGCATTAATGACTGGCGACAGCATGACATGAATGCACGGATTAATTATTTTTTCCTGCTGGCCAATGACAAATTATCAATCACCAATGACAAATGACCAATGAGTAATAACGCCGAACAAATTAAAACTATATTTAATCGAATTGCACCAGTTTACAACCAATTGAACGACTGGTTGAGCTTTGGGCAACACCGGATTTGGAAGCAAATGGCGGTGAAATGGAGCAGTGCGAGTCCCGGAAATACTTGTTTAGACTTGTGCTGCGGTAGCGGGGATCTAGCTTTGTTGCTGGCTAAACAAGCAGGGCCGACCGGTTGCGTATTTGGAGTAGATTTTTCTGCGGAACAATTGGCCGTGGCTGCCAAGCGCGCGAGACCTTTTCTCACCCCTGCCAGTCCCATTTCCTGGGTAGAAGCTGACGCCCTAGACTTGCCTTTTGCTGACAATTACTTCGACTGCGCCACAATGGGTTACGGCCTGCGTAACGTGACTGACATCCCCCGCAGTCTTCAGGAATTGCACCGCGTCCTCAAACCCGGTGCCAAAGCAGCTATTCTCGACCTCCACCGCCCCAGCAATTCCCTAATGCGGAGCTTTCAGCAGTTTTATCTAGACACTCTCGTAGTGCCCATTGCTCAGCAATTTGGCATGACTCAAGAATATGCCTACATTAATCCTAGTTTAGAAAAATTCCCGATCGGCCAGCAGCAAGTCGCGATCGCCCACAAAGCCGGATTTGCCACCGCCACCCACTACCCGATTGCCGGAGCTATGATGGGAGTATTGGTATTAGTCCGTTGACTGTTGTCAGTTGTCAGTTGTCAGTTGTCAACAGTCAACAGTTAACAGTTAACAGTCAACAATCAACAATTCCCAATTCCCAATTATTGATGAATCCGTCTGACATTTGGCTGTTGTTGGCCCCACCTGTAGTGGGAGGAATTATTGGCTATTTCACTAACGATATAGCTATCAAAATGCTGTTCCGCCCCTATCGAGCTATTTACATCAAAGGGCGGAAGTTGCCTTTCACTCCCGGCTTGATCCCCCGCAACCAAGAGCGCTTGGCAAAGCGAATTTCCGACACAATTATGGGTTCGCTGCTGACGCCGGAGGAACTGCAAAACTTGGCGCGCCGCCTCCTGCAAACCGAGCGGATGCAGTCGGTGATTCTCTGGTTGTTGCAGTTGGCGCTGGATCAGGTAAAAGCAGACGCAGAGCAAAAAACGGCTAAAATTCTCGCTAACATTTTGCGAGATTTGCTGGGGGAATCTGTGCCGCGAATTCTCAAAGTGTTGGCGCGCCGGGAAGATTTTTTAGAAGCTCAGCTTAATCAAATTTTCGATCAAGTTTTGCTGGAGATTCAGCTTACGGAATCTCAGGCGGCTCAGCTTGCTGAGTGGTTGTTGCAGGTAGTAATACCCCCGGAAGTGCTGCGGCAGGCTTTAATTGACTTTTTGACGGATCGCAATATTTCGATCATCGATGAAGGGTTTCGAGAAAAAACGAGCGGCACTTATTGGGTAGTAGCAAATTTGTTTGGTTTGCGGAACACTTTAACTCGGCTGCGGACTTTTTGTCTGGATGACAGAGAAGCCACAAATCAGCGCTTAGCAGAGTTAACTATTTCTTTGGGGATTCGCGGGCGAATTCAGGAATGGCTGCAAAATTTGTCGATGCAAAATTTACCGGTTTCGACTGTGAGACAGTTGCGAAAAACTATGCGCGACAGTGTTCGCAGCTATGTTCAGCAGCGGGGTACAGATGTACTTGAGGGGTTGAGTAAATCTATTGACTGGGAAAATATTTCGCGGTTGATTCTCAATCGCTTGCAAACTTCAGCGGTGATGAGCGCTTCCCTCGGAATTGTCAGCAAAGAACTTGCTTTGGTTTTAGAGCGTTATTTAGAGCGGGATTTAGAAAATATTGTAGCTCAGGCTATCCCGATTTTGAATATTGACCAGGTGATTGTCGATCGAGTGAAAGGTACTTCTCCTGAAGAGTTGGAGTTAGCAATTCAGGGAATTGTCCAAAGCGAGTTGCAGGGAATTGTAAATTTAGGAGGCATTTTGGGTGTTTTTGTCGGCTGTTTACAGACAGTTGTGATTTGGATTCAGCGGTGATTTGTTTCGGCAGTTATGAGATATTTGTTCTAGTCTAATATTCACTCGACTTGCGCCCACAGTACCAAAAACCAGGTTTTTCGACCGTATTGGCCACCTCAGCCAGAGGATTTTTGGTATAAACCGGGTTTTTGTGACCCAATCCTAATTTACTTATTTTCTAAATCTATGCCAGCTCCCAATTCGGACGATCGCACAAACCTCCCAAAAAACCCGCGCAACCTCAGCCGCCAACAATACGAGCGTTTAACAGCAGAAATGGCCACTCCCTACCGGCCTCTGCGACAGTTTGTCTATGTAGCTTGTGGCGCTTCGGGCTTTATCGGCGGCTTGGTTTTCCTCGCTAAAATTGCCTCTGGGCGGGAAATTGGTTCTGCTTTGCCTAATTTTGCCCTCCAAGTCGGAGTGGTGGCCCTGATGGTGTTCCTGTTTCGCTGGGAGCAGCGCGCCGAGGGCCGATCCCCCAAGTCGAAGTAATAAAAATTTACAAATCGAGACAAAAATATATCTGAGGCAAGGAAAAGTTATAAATATAAAGAAATTATTATGAAATCGTGGTTTCCCAGCGATCCCTGTAATACTAATAATGTGGCTTTAATTGGGGTCAGCAAATTTAAAGGCCCTAATCATAAACCGCTTGTAATTCGTTCAATTGGGGTCAGCTTTCATAAAGACCCTAAATATATAAAATAAATTAAAGCCCAGCGCCAGCCTTCACTGATAGAAGAGCTGGCGTTAGGCATTTTGCTAGGATCGGGAAATTGGGAGAGAATCCTATCAATTCCGGTTGCACCGTCGGTGATTGTTGACAGTTGACTGTTGACTGTTGAATCGTGGTCGCAAAACTGAATGGTTGAGTGTTATCAGTAGGGTGTGCACCGCGCACAGAGAGGCCGGTACCAGCGCCCTGAACCGAGTTTTTTCCCTAGCATCCGATATAGGTAATACCAGTTCCCAAAAATCATGGAACTGTAGGCAGATGCTGGAAACCACGATCGTCATCAGTCATTCGCAATTCTAAAATCTAAAATCTAAAATGCTATAAGTGCTGGGGCGATCGACTAATTTGGTATTTCCCCAAGACCTTAGCCTGTGCAGTAACTAATGAGATGTGTCAAAGTCTAAGTAGAAAAAGATGTTGGGAGATTTTACTATGAATCGATCATTTTTCCAAGGGCGGTGGACGTTATTTTTAGCAGCAGGCGCGGGAATTGTATTTTACAGCAATGCTGCGACGGCGGCCGAAAAGGTAGTGCTCAAATACAGTGCGATCCGAATGACTTTACCCGTCAGCGAATTAGAAAGTTTTGCAGACACTGGGAAAATGTCGCCCGCGTTAGAAATGCTGCTGGGAAAAGCAAAAAAAGACCCCGAAGCGGTTCGCAACAGTCTGACGAGACCGGTGAAAGTCAGTCAAAGCTTTTTGGATCAGACGCTTAAGAGCAAGGTTGGGGAAATAATTCTCGATGAGGTGGGTCAGGTAATTCGCACTCCTTCTGGGAATGCAAATCGAGAAGCTTTGAGATCTGCCTTGGTGCTGTCTGCAACTAATGATAACGAGATTACCCTGCTGGAAGCGATGAAGAATTATCCTACTCCAGAAGTTTATGTTGAGGGCGATCGCTTAGTTGAAGCTTACGGCAAACTTGTAGCTTTGTCAGAACAATTGGGCGGGGTTTCAGAACGGCTGCAAGACATTTTGAACAAGATTCGTCTGCCTAGATTGTAGTGGATTTGGTCAAGGACGCTTGATTGCTTCGAGCGATCGCAGAATATTGCTGAACCTGCATCTACAGGGGAGTTACCTTTTTTTGTGCAAAATTTGCCTAATTTTTACACGAGTTAAAACAAAATCTAACTCCCGGCAAGCTTCAAACTAGACGGTAATCAGTCATTCCTAATTTTAAAATTAAAAATCAAAAATCAGATAACTTCGCTGTTAAATCTATATCGGGATAGATGTTCGACAGTTTACGAAAAGTTGATCGAGAAGTACCCGTGTTTTTATTAGACCTCTTGCAAAAATAATTAGGACGGGCTCTGGGGCCCATCCCACAAGAAAAAATAACTCTTGTGGGATGGGCCCCAGAACCCGTCCCATCAATTGAGGAAAAGGATTTTTGCAAGAGGTCTATTGAATAAAGTATTTAAAACACAAAATGCAGGCCAGAGCTTGTGTATCGCCCATAAACTGAAATACGATCGGGTTGACATTGCATATCATCTATCTTAAGATAGAGAAAGTCTGTCCGAGTCAGGGAAGTATTTGAACCAAAAAAAGCGGGTCAGAGCTTGTGTATCCCCCATAAACTGAAATAAGAGGGGGTGGACATTGCCGATTATCTATCTTAAGATAGAGAAACGCTGTCAGAGTCAGGCGCTTGGGGAAAAACGGCTGGTCATTAGTAAGCTCGTGCTATAACAGATGCCATTGCACAACGCATTCCCCAAAACTCTTGACTAAAAAAAATTGAAAAAAAAACGGTGAGAGACTGCATTAATTGACAGCACCTCAAATCCCAATAAAATCTTACTTTTCAGGGTAGTAAACTTTCACTCCATCGACTCTATTTACTTGGTAACACTAGCAACATGAACAACAATCCTATTCGTTCAAAAGACCGTTTCTTGGTTTTCGGCGCTCCAGCGATCGAAGATGCTGAAATTCAAGAAGTGGTGTCAACCATGAAAACAGGTTGGTTGGGTACAGGCCCTAAAGTCATGAGTTTTGAAAATGAGTTCAAAGCTTACAAGGGTTCCCAGTACGCGATTTCAGTTAATTCCTGTACGGCGGCACTGCACTTGAGCATCCTCGCTGCTTCGTTAGAACCGGGGGATGAAGTCATTACTACTCCCATGACTTTTTGCGCTACAGTTAATGCGATCATCCACGCTGGGGCAACACCGGTACTGGCGGATGTAGATCCGGTGACAATGAATATTGACCCGGATCAAGTCGAAGCTAAAATAACTTCAAAAACTAAGGCAATTTTGCCGGTTCACTTCGCAGGTCGTCCCTGCGATATGGATGCGCTTTGCGAGATTGCTAGCCGTCACAACTTGAAGTTAATTGAAGACTGCGCTCACGCGATCGAAACAGAGTACAAGGGACGGAAAGCAGGCACATTTGGCGACTTCGGATGCTTCAGCTTTTATGTTACCAAAAACATCACGACGGGCGAAGGAGGAATGATTCTGGCAGGCCGTCAAGAAGATGCAGACAGGCTCAAAATTTTAGCGCTGCACGGTATGAGCAAAGATGCTTGGAAGCGCTTCGGAGACTCGGGTTACAAACACTACCAAGTGGTAGAGGTCGGTTTTAAATACAATATGATGGATCTGCAAGCTGCGATCGGCATTCATCAAATGAAACGAATTACTCCTTATTGGCAGCGACGGGAGCAGATTTGGCAGCGCTACAACGAAGCATTTGCGGATCTGCCGATTACTTTGCCCGCGAAGGTCGAACCGGATACAATTCATGCTTATCACCTGTACACCATTCTGGTAGATGAAGCCAAAACAGGAATCAGCCGCGACGAGTTTCTCAACGCTATGAATGCTGAAAATATCGGTGTCGGCGTACATTACATGAGTATGCCGGAACATCCTATCTATCAAGAAATGTTTGGATGGCAGCCGGAAGACTATCCGAATGCTAGCTACATCGGACTGCATACAATTAGCTTGCCGATTTCGGCAAAACTAACAGATGCAGATGTGGAAGATGTAATTGCTGCTGTTAAAAAATGTTTGGCGATCGGCAAATATCGGACTCGATTAAAGGTAACAGCAGCCCAAGCCGCCTAGACTCTTAGCCACAAAACAATGTGAAACCTCTCCGGGTCGTCACCATCTATTCAAGGACTGCTCACATTCAGTACCCTAAAATTTTACACCCTCTCAACGTAGTGGAACTGGAGTTTTTGGTTGATACATCTAGACTTTTTTGGGGTATCCCTAAACTATATTTGTATCTATTAAAAATTCTGAGAAATTAAATGTCTGGGGTGCCGAATGTGAGTCCAAATTCTGTGAACCTAGATTTTGTAAAGCGAGCATTTATTGAAATCACCGACTACCTATCCCAAAAAAATGGCAGGGCGTGGGTTCCGCCAGCTAATTTTTTTTATCAGGAACAAACAAGCGATTGTTTAGCACATTTCAATTTGTCGAGTTGCTAAGGAAAAGAATCAATAATGAATAAACAGATTGGCTACTTTATTCCTGAATTTCCCGGACAAACTCATACTTGGATATGGCGAGAATATCAAGCAATGCTCGATCTTGGTATGAAACCTCACATGATATCAACCCGCCGTCCGCGCACTAAAGTTGTACATACTTGGGCTGAGAAAGCGCAAAGTATGACTGATTATTTGATACCCTTTGAGACCAAAGATTTTGTGAATGTTCCCATAGAACTCATCAAAGCTGGCCCGATTGCCTGGTGGCGCTGCCTCAGTGTAATTGCTAATACTAAAAATCTCTCCTTTTCTCAAAGGCTTTACTATTTGGTATGGGTTGTTATGGGGGCTAAGCTAGCTTGGCTTGCCAGAACCCAGGGCTGGTCTCACGTCCACGTTCATTCCTGTAGCAATGCTGCTAATATTGCCCTATTTGCCTCCATACTTTCGGACATCACTTATAGTCTGGCTCTTCTCGGTCAGTTAGAAGATTTTGGGCCCAATCAAGAACAAAAATGGAAACATTCTGCTTTTGCTTCTGTAATGTCTAAACAACTCCTCAATTCTGTCAAAGATGAGCTGGCAGGCTTCTTGCCCAAGGATGTGAGGGTGTCACCAGTCGGTGTAAATCTCGATGAAATTAAGCGTGAAACTCCCTATACTCCTTGGCAGGAAGGCAGTCAATGCCGAATTTACACTTGCGGCCGTCTCAATATAGCCAAAGGACAAAAGTACCTGATTGAGTCAATTAAGTTGCTTCGACAACAAGGGTTTGATGTCCGCTTGCAGATTGCTGGGGAAGATGCAGAATCTGGTAATGGCTACCGTCAAGAACTCGAGAAATTCATTCAAGAGCAATCAATGTCTGATTATGTTGAGCTGCTTGGTTCTGTCTCAGAAGAACGAAATCGCCAAGGTTATCAAGAGGCTGATATTTTTGTTTTACCCAGCTTGAAAGAGGGAATTTCTGTAGCTGTTATGGAAGCAATGGCTATGCAAACTCCTGTAGTAGTGACGCAGGTGGGTGGAATGGCGGAACTGATAGATAACGGTGTTGACGGTATGCTAGTCCCGCCGGAAAATCCCGAAAAAATGGCAGAGGCCATAGCAAAATTGCTAAAGGACAAAGAATTAACGTTGAGCCTGATTCACAAATCACGACAGAAGATTGCTGCTAAATTCCACCATAGGCGTAGTGCTCAGATATTACTTGAATCCTTGGAGGAACTCAGTTCACGGGGTGAAGAACAGGTTGAAAGCATTGCTGCGTCAAGGTTTTTAGTTAAATGACCAAGCGAAAATATCTTCGCGGGCATGAGCAAAACTTAAGTGCCAAATAGTTCGCTAAAATTAACCATAGTTAATCGCCCTTGAGGAAGTTCTATGTTTGCCGTTAAACGAGCGCTCAAACTCAATAACAACGAAGCGACTTTGATGGCAAAACACGCAGGATTCCGGCGCGTAGTATTTAATTTTGGGTTAAGCTTGCGGACTCAAATGTATAGCGAGGGGAAACTTACAGACTCGAAGGTACTCAACGAAGTCAAAAAAGTTCTCACCAACCACGTCAAGAAACAGCCTGAATTTGCTTGGATGAACCAGTTGTCTAGCCGAGTCTACCAAAACGCATTAATTGACTTGAAAGATGCGTTTAGTCGATATCGTTTGGGGAAAGCAGGTCATCCAAAATTCGCCAGTCGCCGAAACGGTCAATCTTTTAGGGTCGATTCATCCAATGGGAAAGTGTGGCTTTGTGCTGGCAACACAATTAAGATTCCTACCTTGGGAACGTTTCGTCTTCACGAGCCACTAGAATGCGGTTACGTGTCTCAAACTTTCACTATCTCAAAAAAAGGAAGTCGCTGGTTTGTATCATTCTGTGTTGATGCAGAACGTCTACCTGTTGAGCAATCTCAGGCAGCCGTGGGAATTGATGTAGGTATTAAATATGTGGCCACCCTGTCAAACCAGCAAGTCTTTGACGCACCAAAACCGTTGAACCAAGCGAAAACCAAGCTTGCCACTTTACAGCGAAAAGCGTCCAAGCAGGTAAAAGGTTCCAATAACCAGTGCAAAACCTATAATAAAATTAGCCGACTTCGCGCCCAAATAGCTTGTATTCGCTCAGATTTCCTTCACAAGTTAACAACTCCCACCGCTAAAAATTTTAAGCTCATCAAGATTGAAGACTTGAATATAAAAGGTATGATGGCGAATCACAAACTGGCTGGGGCAATATCCGACTTAGGATTTTACGAATTCAAGCGCCAACTTGATTACAAGTGCAAAATGTATGGAGCAACTTTAGTCCTGGTAGACCAATGGTTCCCTAGTTCTAAAACCTGTTCTAATTGTGGCACTAAAAAAGATATGCCACTAAGCATTCGGACTTTTGACTGTCCTGCTTGTGGCATCTCTTTAGATCGTGATTTCAACGCCAGCATCAACATTTTAAACTGGGAACCCTCGGCTTGAGGGGGATAGCCTACTTA